>JBMCIU010000087.1:0-7159 GCA_048616755.1 Verrucomicrobiota bacterium | reverse complement strand
CTGACACTTTAACGTTGTCGCGTGCGCGAAAATTGGCTCACCGAAATTCATGGCCCGCAGATTTGGCAATGAAGTTGACTCGGTAGGTGCGTTCGCGTCCGCAACAGCAAACTTAACGGAGTTTGCAATCATTGTCAAGGCTGTTACAGTCGTGGTTTCGGAGTCGAAATGAGCGGCATTGTTTTTGGCGGCCGATCTCCTTTGGGGGATTGGCGCCCGACTGGCCGCCGCATCGCCGATGTTGCATCTCCCGAGATGTTGGCGTGAATGACTAATCAGATACGGGAGCCAAAGGAGGCTTTAGAGCCATGGCAGAAGCAAAAAGCGGCGACAAGGTAAAAGTTCATTACACAGGCAAATTCGAGGATGGTACCGTGTTCGATACCTCCAACGAGCGCGGACCGCTGGAAATCACTCTGGGCAATCACGATGTCATTCCCGGCGTGGAAAATGCTGTTGAAGGCATGCAGGAAGGCGAGAAAAAGCAGGTGACCGTGCCGTGCGAGGAAGGCTACGGACAGCATGACGAGCAGCAGGTCCTGGAAGTGCCGAAGGATAAGCTGCCGGACGATGTCGAGCCGCAGGAGGGCATGGTGCTCGAAGGGCAGACGCAGGACGGCAATACGGTTCGCCTGCAGGTCGTAGAAGTCGGAGAGGACGCGGTCAAGGTTGACGCCAACCATCCGCTGGCGGGCAAAACCCTGGTCTTCGACCTCGAGTTGGCCGAAGTCACGAAGCAGTAGACAACGCTCAATTAGCCGCTTGTCCGCGTCGTTTTCTTGTCCGTTCGAGGTGTATTCGTGTTCGAGAGCGCACTTGTTCCGGTAAGTTTCCGCGAGCCGGTTGAGCGTGTAGAAGCGCTGACCGGCTTTCTGGGCAACTTTGGAACTCGGTCTGTGGTTTTGGTTCACGTTGTGTCTTCCGGATTAGAGCGGGGCGGGCAGGCTTTGCGGCGTTTGGAGGCGATCGCGGAACGGGTCTCTTCCCAAAACCATGGTACCGAGTGTGTGGTGCGCACAGGCAGCCCTGCGCTGGAAATCTGCACCGTTGCGCGCGAGCGGCGCATCCAGTTCATCTGCATTCCCTGGAAACGAAAGGATTTTCTCAAGCGCAGCGTGTTGGGCAGCACTACGCAGGATGTGGCGCGCCTGACCGACGTGCCCTTGTTTGTGCATAAACAGTTGAACAAGGGGCAGGAGAACGGGCGTTTGGACAACGTCCTGTATTCGACCACCTTCGATCCGTCCCAAGACCGCGTTGTGCCGTTTCTGCGGCACGAAGGGCTGACCGCTCGAACCCTCATCGTATTGCATGTCGGTTGGCGCGCGCCCGATCCCGAAAGCGAACGGGCGCGACGGGAAACCATCGCCCAACAGCTGAACAAGCTGAAGGCGCAGTGCGAATCCTGCTTCGAGACTATCACCTCGGTCACCTCGGTCGGCAATCCAAAACGACGAATCCTGCAGACGGCTCGGCGAAATGACGTCGATCTGATTGTGCTGGGCAAGCACGAGCAGGGACGCGCCCTAGAGAACATGCTGGGCTCGACGGCGGAACGGATCATTCATCAATCGAAAGCGTCGGTGCTGATTGTGCCGGCCTACGAACTGGACCGTCGGGAACAAGAGGCTGCACGGCAGCCGTCCGGCGGCGGGGACTCGGACGAAATTACGCCATGCTGAAACGAAACATCGTCTTTTTGGCCTCGTTGCTGCTTGGTCTGCCGTTTGTGGTCCTGGGGGTATTGGCGCCCGGGCACTTCGAGGCGGCAACCTCCGCGCTGCATTCGCTGATCATCGACAAGTTTGGCTGGGGGTACTTAATCTCGGCCACGATTTTTCTGTTGTTTCCGCTGGTGCTCGCGTTTAGTCGTTACGGCGACCTGAAGTTGGGCAAGGACTACGAAAAGCCGCAGTACAGTTACTTCGGCTGGTTCAGCATGCTGTTTGCCGCCGGCATGGGCATCGGGCTGATTTTCTGGGGTGTGGCCGAACCGCTCAGCCACTTCAACGCTCCATCCGGAGGTATTGCGCCACGCACGCCCGAGGCGGCGCAATTCGCTATGCAGTTCAGCTTTTTTCACTGGGGACTGCACCCTTGGGCCATTTACATTACGATGGGCTTGGCCATCGCCTATTTCTCGTTTCGACGCGGTATGCCGCCGCTGATATCGAGCTGCTTTTTCCCCTTGCTTGGAACTCGGATTCACGGCGCGGCCGGGTACGCCATTGATGTGTTGGCGGTGTTCGCAACGGTTTTCGGCATTGCCACGTCTTTGGGCATGGGGGCGCTGCAGATCACCAGCGGCCTGGCGGAGGTTACCCCATTGCGGGATTCGATGATGCTTACCCTGGGCATCATCGCGGTGGTTACGGTACTGTTTATGCTGTCCAGCGCGACCGGGCTGGACACCGGCATCCAAATGCTCAGTAAGGCGAATCTGCTCATCGCCCTGGTTCTATTGCTCTTTCTGCTTGTGGTGGGGCCAACCGCCTACATCATGGACGTGTTCACCACGACCTTGGCCGGCTATGCCTCCTCGCTGGTTACTATGAGCCTCAGCACCAATCCGTTTCAGGGGTATGAATGGACCAAGGATTGGACGCTTTTTTACTGGGCCTGGTGGATTTCCTGGTCCCCGTTTGTGGGATTGTTTGTGGCGAGCATCTCTCGGGGGCGGACTGTGCGGGAGTTCATACTCGGGGCATTGCTCGTGCCCTCGCTGCTGACGTTTTTTTGGTTTTCAGTATTTGGCGGCGCGGCGTTTCACGTCCAGTTTGTGGGGGAGGGCGCGGGCGCGGACATTGCGCAGGCCACGTCCAACGACGTGTCGACCGCGCTATTTGCACTTTTTGCCCACTATCCGCTGACCAACGTTCTGACCGTGCTCGCGCTGATTTTGCTAATCGTGTTCTTTGTCACCTCCGCGGACTCCGCAACCTATGTGCTGAGCATGATGACCTCCAACGGCAACCTTGCGCCGCCGCTTTGGAAAAAGGTTGTTTGGGGTGTTTTTCAGGCCTCGGCCGCGGCGGCGCTGATTTTTTCCGGCGGTCTGGTTGCTCTGCAAAAAATGGCCATCGCCGCCGCTCTGCCGTTCACCTTGGTCATGCTGTTGCTGTGCCTGTCGCTGCACCGGGCAATGAAGTACGAACTGGATATCGAGCAGCCCGGCACCAAGTAAAGGCGGGGCCCATAAGCGCTAATTTGTTGAGTATAGGGCTATTTCTGAACTTGCCGAATATTTCAGCAAACCCGGATGACTGCCCCGCCGCCACTAGGGAAGATAGATGTACGAGGGCGGAGAGTTTTGGTTTATGAAGGCGGTTTCGAGGCGACTGGCTGGCGAAGGGGATTGTGTGAGGGGAAACCCGGGCAGAGCGCGCGCGGCAAGTTGGGCGAGCGCCTGGTTTCTGCAGCGGAATTCGGCGGGCACAACCGCAACGGAGGCGGGCTTGTCCGCGGAAGCTTGGGGCCTTGTGGTCGCCCATTGTCGCCAGAGATCAAAGTCCTGCCGGGTGACGGCGGCGGCTTTCTCGGGACGAAAGTCGGCGGGGGGAGGCGCTATTCCCGGCGGCACGGGTTCCTGCATGTTCGCTTCCAGTGGCTCAAGCATCCAGTGAGCGATGCGGGCGGCATCCTTCGGTCGATTGACTTGAACCGCTTTCCACCAGGCCGTTGCTGCCTGCCGCAATCGCGATTCTCCAAGCTTGTTGACTGCCGTTCGATAGCGCAGGTCGCCGATGGAGTTTTGCAGGCCGGGCAACCCTTTAAGTATATCGCAGTGGATGCGCGCATTGTAGAGCAGTTGGTGGTTGGCGGCGTGGAACGGGTAGAGCTGCGATTCCAGCTCGAAATGTTCCAATGCAACGGCGTGCTGGCCGAGTCGACCCAGCGTTAGCCCCAGGTAGCGGTGCAGATGACCGATATAGGGTTCCTCGTCGTAAGCCCATGCGAGCAATTTCAGGCTTAGCATTGGTTGGTCAAGCTGTTGCGTGGCGACCATTCCGGCAAGCAGGTAATCGCGCGCGTTTCGAGTAAGATGACCGGCGCGCACGTATTCGCGGGCGGCGCGGCGATGGTCCCCATTCCTTTCCGCCAGGCGCGCGCGGCGGCGCGCCGTCCCGGCAGGCAGGTCGACTCGGAGGCCGACAACGACGACGGCAAGCAAGGCCAACAAGGGGAGGGCTGGACCGACAAACGAGCAGCGGCCCGCTGCCAACTTTGGCTTTTTGCCGTGGAAGGCGCACAGCGGTCGACGCCATAATAAACCGATGCCGATGCACGCCAGCAGGTCGGTTGGCGGCTGCACCATTTGCTTGTCCAGCATAGCGTGAGCCACAAGCATGAAGGTCATGAAATGGACCGCCCGCAAGCGCTGTCCGCGTTCCGGGGGGGCGACCAAGGAGGCTATCAGCACGAGCCAGAGAATTGCGAAGGGCAAGCCGGTGGTTGCCGCCAAGTAAAGAAGTTGGTTGTGCGGATGTTCCGTGATGTCCGCCGCCACCAACCGCTGTTTGAGCGCCGTACTCCGATAGGCGGGAAACTCTCGACGATATTGGCCGGGCCCCACACCCGTCCAAGGCGAATTTGCGATCATCGCAACGGTTCCGCGCCAGCAGGGCAGGCGGATGTCCTCTGCCGCCGCCGCCTGCAGTGAATCGCGGCTCAGCCACGCGCCAAACAGTAGAACGCCGCCAACAGCCGTTGCGAATATCGCACGCCGAGAACGCCGAGGAATGGCCCAAAACATCCACCACAGCGCGTAGGCGAGCAATGCGACGGCCGTTGCCCGGCAGCGTGTGTGCCATGCCAAAAATATCACGACGGGTGCAGTCAGCAGCCCGATCGTCGGCGTTAACCAGCGTCCGCTATCGCGCCGCGCGGCATATTCATGTGCGGCCACGATTGGCCACGGCGCCAATGCCACCGTCAAGGCCGCCATCCAGTTGCGGTTTCCGGTCACTCCCACCACGGGAAAGCCGACGCCGACTTGCCACAGTCCGTGCAAAACGTGCGCGCCCCACAGAGCCGCCAGCACCAGGGAAACCCGGCGGGGCAGGGCCCACGCTTTCGGGCAGACGGCAAAGTACAGGGGAATGCCCGCATAGCCTGCCGTGACAACTACGCCGCGAAGATCGAAACGGGCGGCAGAAAATGTGCTCAGCAAGGGAAGCGCCACGCCGGCGAGCAGGACCGAAAGCGCAATCCGGCGCGCTGGCAACGTTTCATTGAGCACAAGGCCTGCCACTGCCGCGAGGCAATATGCGGAGGCCCCCAATAAAATAGGTAGCGACCATTCGTACGTGAGCGGGATTCCCAGGCGTACCGGAACCAGCAGCGCTACGGGATAGGCGAGGAAAAGCAGAATGAACGGCAGCCAGGCAAGCAAGCGTTCGGATGCATTCGCGCCGTTCGAGTCGGACCACGCATCCGACTTGTCAAACGCATCGTGCTCGTGCTGTGGTTGCTTGCTCGGCGCCATAAAGTGTCCTCGGTATGCGAAAGCCTGAATCCAAAGGATACTATAGCGGTGCGATGTTGCTGAGAAAATCGAATTTGACGAAAAACTCAAAAAGTTTTGTTTTCGCTTTTGCATAGCGCCGGAATGGATGATAGGGTAGGGCAAGATTTGCGTGCGCTGTACAGGCATTTGCCAATTTGGCTGCAACAACTGGAGACGTTTGCTTATGAAGACCTTGTCAGAATGTCGTGTTTGTGTTTGGCTTATGCTGCTGCTGGGCGGCGCCTTGCTTTCTCCCGCAGTGTTTGCTCGGGGCGAGGATGCGGAAGCGTCGGCCAATTCGGCAACCGAATTTCCGCGCGCGGGCACCGTTACCGCGGAAACGCTGAACGTTCGTGCCCGTCCCGGCCTGTTTTATGAAGTTGTCGCCAAGCTTATGGAAGAAGACAAGATGAAAGTCTTGGAACAGCAAGGCGAATGGTATCGCATCCCGATTCCCGAAGATTCGGAAGCATGGGTGGCCGAGCGATTCGTCTCCGACAACCATCAAATCACCGGTGACGGCGTGCGCGTGCGTGCCGGAACCGGGGTGGCTTTCTCCGCCTATCATACCCTGGACCAAGGGACATCCGTTAAACCGACGGGGGAAACGCGCGATGGGTGGGTTCGAATCATTCCGCCTCCCGACGCTACAGCCTGGATTAACGCACAGTTTGTCGAGCTGGCGCCGCCAAAAGTCGATGCCGCGGCAAAAGACGAACCGGAGGAAGGGCCAAAAGCAGAGACGGAAGCAGAGACGGAAGCGGATGTTACCGACGATATTGAAGCCGCGACGCGCGAAGCGGAGAATCGAGACGCTGCGGATGTTGCAAGCGAGGATGAAGCCGTTGCCGATGAAGGCGGTGATCAGGACGAAGAGATCGTGGAGGAGACCGATGAGCATGACGAGCACGACGCTGAAGACTCAGCGGCGGAGGTTGAAGCCGAGTCTGGAAATGCCGACCGGAAAGGTGCGGTCGTCGATTTGCGCGAGCAAGATCGTTCCGGACAGTCCTCAAGCGAGTCTCGGGATGTGAAGATGCTTCCGCCCATTTACTTGCCGGAAAACGAAACAGCGGCCGATGTCGATGAGGACGTCCGCACCACTAAACCGCTTGACACCCCGCGACGACCAAAAACGCCCGAGCGTAAAGCCGATTCGACATTGGTCTATACCAAAGTGACGCCGGATGAAGAGGAAGACGGCGGCGCGGATGTTGACGTCGACAGCAAGACGCCCCCGAAAGGCGCCGAAACCGAGAAGCGGCTCAGTAAACCGGAAAAAGACAAAGCGCAACGACTGGGCAAGGAACACAAGAAGGCGGAAGCCGATAAGGCTGAGGCGCCGACAGTTTTCCGCGTTTCCGGGACCGTGGTTTCCCTGGGCGACCGCGCTAATGAAGCGGCCAGCCATGTTGTCGTACGGTCCACCTCCGGACGAATGGTGCCGGTGGCCTATCTGCGCAGTCAGAATGTCGATCTTGCCGAGTGGGAAGGGCGAAAGCTCCATGTCTACGGCAAACGCATTCCCTGCGACTGGAGCAAGCCTCTGGTTGCGGTCAGTGGAGTGCTCATTGCCCGGTAGTCACGCCGGCGTTACACCTGCCGCCCCCCTTGCAGGAGTCGTCCTCCGAACCGCCGGTTCGACACCCGCCG
>JBMCIU010000086.1:0-7205 GCA_048616755.1 Verrucomicrobiota bacterium | reverse complement strand
CGTCTAAAGACGGAACTCTGACAGGTCTACTTCGAGTACCCGTGAACGGTTACCAGGATTTCT
Organism: Verrucomicrobiota bacterium; assembly: GCA_048616755.1. Taxonomy (GTDB): domain Bacteria; phylum Verrucomicrobiota; class Lentisphaeria; order Oligosphaerales; family CAZSBQ01; genus CAZSBQ01. The sequence goes on along the minus strand of JBMCIU010000086.1, from coordinate 7,142 downwards.
GCTTGCGGCCTATTGTTGACTTTTGGTTTGTTATGGTATATATTGACGCTTGGCTTTCAAACGAGAGACGCAATTAATTCAAGGGTGGCGGCATATGCCCAGACAACCAATATTCACGAAAGTGGCCGACAAGCTCCGCGAGTGCATTGAAAACGGCGAGTACGAACGCGGCAGTCCTTTGCCGGCGGAACGAGTACTGGCCGAACAGTACGGCGTTAATCGCCTGACATTGCGCAAAGCCCTGGACTTGCTGCATAGCAAGGGGGTGGTCGAGCGCCGGAAGGGGCGCGGCACGTTTGTCGCGTACGAGGCGCGCCACCCCGACACCGTTCTTTACATGGGGCCGACCAGCGCGCACTTCTATCAGGGGTTCTATTCGGCTCTGTGCGCGGAGGCGCAAAGCCGTCGCCAAGCGGTCACGGCCTTTACGCCCGAAGAAAACGACGAACAGACCATCGAACAGTTTCGCCGTTTCATGCAAAACCATCACCACTTGGTCTGCACCGATCATGCTTGGCGACATTTAAAGGATGCTGTTCCCCGAGATGTGCACGTAATTCGAATTTCCGGATTGATGAGTGTGGGGGAGGTCCAATCGAGCGAACGCCCCTGTCACATCGTCAGCACGGACGCCTACCGAGCAGCCAAACTGGCGGTTGAGCACCTTATCGGTCTTGGCCATCGCCGCATCGGTTGCATCGACTATGGGCGGATAGTGGAAGACCAAATGCCGTCGGGCCGCCTGCCGTCGCGGGCGGACGCCTACCTCGGCTACCGTTCGGCCCTGAACGAAGCCGAAATTACCGAGCAGTATCCGATCGCCATTCCAAACTCGCCCAAGGACAAGGAAGAATTTTTGGACTGGCATTGCCAATGTTTGCGGGGGCAGTTCGAGCACTTGCCGCATCTGCCGACGGCGTTCATCTGCGTCGGCGATTTTCGCGCGGCGCCGCTGCTGCGCGTGTTGCGCGAGCGGGGGCTGAGCGTTCCGAAAGACGTCAGCGTGATTGGGATGGGGAATACCCCTTGGGCGGAGGCCCTCGATCCGCCGCTGACCAGTGTTTGCTTGGGCGAAGCGGAAATGGCGCGGCTGGCGCTCATGTTTATCAATGAAACCGAAACAACCATCCATCGAGTAGTGCGCGTGGACCCCGAGTTGGTCGTCCGCCAATCCACCGCCAACATCAACGAAAGTCGGAGCTAGTCTATGTCCGCAACTCAAGCGAAGCGACCCAATATTGTATTTGCCTTCGGCGACGACTGGGGGCGCTACGCCCGGGCGTACGCCGCTGTGGAGGGCGAGAATTCGCTCTCGACGCACATCGACACGCCCAACTTCGACCGCGTGGCCGCGGAGGGAGTCCTGTTCACCAACGCGTTTGTCACCTCGCCCTCCTGCACCCCGTGCCGCAGTTCGGTGCTGTCGGGGCGGTATTTCTGGGAATGCGGGCTGGGCGCCATCCTGCAGGGGGCGGTCTGGGACGAGTCGATTCCAACGTATCCGCTGCTGCTGGAGCAAGCCGGCTACCACATCGGCTACACCTACAAAGTGTGGGGACCGGGACGCCCCAGAAATGCCCCCTACGGAGGCGAGCGAACGCAACACCAAACCCGCAACTGGATGGCTTGCTTCTCGCAAACGGCGACGTCCCTGATTGACGAATGCGGCGGGGTTGAGGAAGCGAAAAGACGAGTGTACGAAGAAGTTCACGAGAGTTTCGACCAGTTTCTTGAAGCCCGTCCGGACGACTCCCCGTTCTGCTACTGGTGGGGGCCGACCAACACCCATCGCAAATGGCAGCAGGGCTCGGGCAAAAACCTGTGGGGACTGAATCCCGACGACCTGGAAGGCAAGTTGCCGGCGTTTCTGCCGGATGTGCCGGAGGTGCGCGAGGATGTCTGCGACTACCTGGGCGAGTGCATGGCACTCGACGCTGGCTTGGGCATCATCCTCGACAAGCTTGAGAGAATCGGCGAACTCGACAACACGCTGGTAATCGTCAGCGGCGACCACGGCATCCCCGGCATGCCGCGCGGAAAGTGCAATCTCTATGATCATGGTACCGAAGTCCCGCTGGCCGCGCGCTGGCCCGGACGCATTCCCGCAAACCGCGTGGTCGACGATTTTGTTAATATTATGGATTTGGCGCCGACGTTCCTCGAAGCCGCCGGCGAAACCCCGCCGGAATGCATGAGCGCACGGAGCCTCATGCCCGTGCTGACCAGCGACAAATCCGGGACAGTAGATCCCGCGCGCAACTTCGTCGTTACCGGACGCGAGCGGCATGTCGCCAGCGCCCGCGAGGGCAATCTGCCCTACCCGCAACGCTCCATCCGCACGTCCGAATATCTGTATATCATCAATTTCGAACCGAACCGCTGGCCCATGGGAGATCCCCAGGGACTGGACGATCCCGCAACAGCCCCGCCGTCATACGAGGATCTGCGCGAAGACACGCATGTGGCCTATCCGGACTTGGACGCCAGCCCGACCAAAGCCTGGATGGTGCACCATCGAGCGGAGGAAACCGTCGCCCCGCTCTACGAACTCGGCTTCGGCAAACGGCCAAGCGAAGAGCTGTACGACCTCCAGAACGATCCGGACCTCATGCGCAACATCGTCGAGGATCCTGCCTGCGCCGCCGTGCGCGACGAGCTGCGCGAGCGCCTGATGCGCGAACTTCGCAAACACGACGACCCCCGCGTGGTCCAATCGCCCTGTCCGTTCGAGAATCCGCCCTTTACCAATCTAACAAACTGATGCCCTAAGGGCTCACGCGCCAGCCCTAGAGCCTGGCAGCAATCCACCCACCGGCCTACCCGAATACCCCCGGGTGAGACTGAATACCAAATCCTAAGTCCTGGAGCCGGCGGGCCTCCGCCGTACTAAGTCCTGGAGCCGGCGGGCCTCCGCCGTACTAAATCCTGGAGCCGGCGGGCCTCCGCCGTACTAAACCCTGGAGCCGGCGGGCCTCCGCCGTACCTCGCGCACCTCGGGGCACCCCCGAGGACGGCGGACTCCATTCCGCGGAAAACGGGCATTCCGGTTGCGCAAAGCACAGAATTCTGCAAATCAAAAGTTTTTAACGCGGATTTGAGAAAATTGCCTTTACGAATTATTGTTTCGCGAATTGAGAATTCCGAACCAACCCAGCGAAATATCCGGAGGTCCCCATGCCCGCACAGCTTATCGAAGGCAAAAAGATCGCGCAGGAAATGCGCGAGGAAATCAAGGAACGTACCGTGGCCCTATCCGCCCAGGGGGTCATCCCCGGTTTGGGCGTGGTCCTGGTGGGCGAGGATCCCGCTTCCCAATCCTATGTCACCGCCAAGGAGAAAGCCTGCGCCAAGGCGGGCATCCACTCCGACGACAACCGGCTGAGCGCGGACACCTCCGAAGAGGAGCTACTCGCCTTGGTCGAGCGCTTGAACGAGGATCCGAAAATACACGGCATCCTCGTGCAGCTTCCCCTCCCCGACCACATTGACGAACACCGCGTGCTGCTGGCTATCAACCCGGACAAGGACGTGGACGGTTTTCATCCCATGAACGTCGGGCGCATGATGGTCGGCGAACCCGGCTTCCTGCCCTGCACACCGCACGGCATCCTGCAATTGCTCCAGCGAACGGGAGTGCCCGTCGAGGGCGCCCACGCCGTCATCGTCGGCCGCAGCAACATCGTCGGCAAGCCGCTGGCCAATCTGCTGATTCAGAAAAATCAACTGGGCAACGCCACGGTCACGGTCTGCCACACGCGCACTCGCGACATGGCGGCCATCACCCGCCAGGCCGACATCCTGATTGCCGCGGTCGGACGTCCGAACATGATCACCGGCGACATGGTCAAGGAAGGTGTCACCGTCATTGATGTGGGAGTCAACCGGGTCGAGGACGCCACCCGCGAACGCGGCTATCGCTTGGTGGGCGACGTCGACTTCGACTCGGTATCCGAAAAGGCGGCTCACATCACCCCCGTACCGGGCGGGGTCGGCCCGATGACCATCACCATGCTGCTGCACAACACCGTGGAATCCGCCGCAAGGAGCCTCCGTCAATGAGCCCGCGCTCGCCCAAAGGAAACGGAATGGCCCTGTTTCGAATGCTCGCCTGGCTTGTTGTGCTCGTTGGCGTTCCGATAACCCTCGATATTGTTGGCCCCTGGCAAGGATGGATATCGCGCGTGCATGAGCAGGTGGCCCCCTACTTGTCGGGACAAGAACGCCAGCCCGCCCAGCCGCGCGAAGACTACGACTCCCTGTTTGCCGACCGTGGCAAAGATCAGACCGATCCGTCTGATCCGTCCGATTCGTCTGATTCGCCCGATCAGTCCGATTCTTCGGATCCGTCCGATTCGTCCGATTCGTCCGATTCCGGACAAGACAAGTCAACCCGCGGCCCCGAAGACCAAACTCCACTCGAAAAAGAGTTTCGAAGCATATACGAAGAGGTCCTCGACGTGCTTCCGAAACCGAAACCGGGCACCGTCTACACCATTCGCACCCGCGACAGCCAAAACCTAAAGGGACGCTTGCTCGAAGTGCGCCCCGGACGATTGGTGCTGGAAACGGAATACGGCAAAATCGGCGTGCCCATCGACTCCCTGCACCCCCAGGAAATTAAACGATTTTTCCCCGACCGCGCGGCAAAAAACCGGGCGCTGGAAATCCTGGCCTTCCGCGAACAGCGCAAAAATGCACCACAGGAAACGTCCGCCGAAAATCAAGACGCGCCAAAAAGCGCCGCCACAGCGTCGAATCAAAACAAATCCCCAGACCAAACCGACCGCTCTCCCAGCGACGGCGACTCGCCCGTGCGATTCAACCCCAAACCCGAAGAGTCCGATCAGTCACTTCTGCCGCTGGTGCAAGCATTTGCCGACTGGCTGGAAGTTCAACATCGCCGAATTGGCGGCAGCGTAGCCGACAAAGTATTCGCCCATCAACAAAATGACGCGGCCATCCTATACTTGGTCCTCAATCCCCAATTCTTGGACCAGGACTACGAGGCCCGCTTTCAGTTCGCCGAATCGCTCTGGCAGTTTTGGGGCTTTCGCGCGCGCGAATTCGGGGTGGTTTCCTCGCCGGACGACGCCTACATCGTGCTTCTCGACTCAAACCGCAAACCCGTCGGAGGCTCCAAACCGGGCAACGGCAGCAAAGTGTGGATGAAAGGCGGCGGAGGCACCGTTACTGCGCAGCGCTAACCTCAACCTCCGCACTTGCGAAACAACCAACCACCGGGGAACTGCGATGAATCAGCACGATGCGAACTCCGCCGCCGCATCCATCCGCGACGGCGGACGGTTCCCGGCCTCCCTTGCACCTGCGACGCGTTCGATCCGCCTCGCCCGCTTCGCTCCGTGGACGCGCGCTTTGGCCTGCCTGCTCTCGGGGCTGTTGCTGACTGCCGCGTTCCCGCCGCTGGAATGGAGTTGGATCGCGTGGATCGCCGTTCTACCCGCCTTACTGGCCGCCCCGGCGACCGACAGGCGCGGACGAATCGCGTGCGGCGCGCTCTTCGGCCTGTCACACTGCCTGACCTTGTTTGGCTGGCTCAACGAAGTCGGCTTCTTTGCCGGCTTCCTGCTCGGCAGCGTCATAGCTGTCTTTCCGGCAATGTGGTACGTCGCAATTGCGAAATACGCAACGACCGATATCGCCCCTGCACCTCGCCGATGGCAAAGCTGGTTGCGGGAGCTGGCGCGGGTGCTATTGCCGGCGGCATTGTGGGTGACACTGGAATGGATTCGAAGCTGGCTGTTCACGGGCTTGCCTTGGGGCTTCGCGGGCATTTCCCAGTGGCGGCAGCCGTTGTTGCTGCCGCTGGCAACCGTCACCGGCGTGTACGGAATCTCGTTTTTGATCCTTCTGACTAACCTCAGCCTGGCGCGGCTGCGGCTTGCCGTTTGGCGCCGACAGCATGTGGTTTGCGAACTTCGCGGCGCGGTCGCCGCCGCAGTTTTGCTGCTGACCGTGGTTGCGCCATGGGGGGCGGCACGCCTGTATCCGACGCCGGTGTTGTCGGAGCGCACCGTGCGCATCGCCGCAGTGCAGGGAAATATCCCGCAGTCGCGCGGACGCGGCGAGCAAATGCTGCCGGTCGCCCTGGAAGCCTACGACCGGGTATCCCGCTCGCTGGTGCGCACCGATCAGCCCGACCTCCTGCTGTGGCCGGAAACCGCCGTGCCGGCCGCCCTTCGATACAGCGAAACCTACGCCAGCATGGTCGAAACGCTGTGCCGCGACACTCGCACGCCCCTGCTGATGGGAACCATCGACTATCGCTTCCCGTCAGCCCACCAAAAGGACTCGGAGACCGGCAACAATCCGAACACGGACGTCGCGCCGCTCGGCTTTAATTCCGCTTTCCTGCTCGGACCGAGCGGACAAATCCTGGAACACTACGATAAAATGCACTTGGTCCCCTTCGGCGAGTATACCCCTTTCGAAGAGCAGTTACCCATTCTTAGGGACTGGATCGGCATGGGGCGCAGCCTGACCGCCGGGCGCGAACCCACCCTGCTTCGACTGCCGGGGGGAATCCGCGCAGGCGTCAACATCTGCTACGAAGACTGTTTTCCCGGTATCAGTCGGACCTTCACCCGGCGCGGCGCGGAAGTGCTGCTTACCCTCACCAACGACGCCTGGTACGCCCAGAGCGCAGGTTCCCGCCAACACATGATCCACGCCGTTTTTCGTGCCGTGGAAAACCGTCGCCCACTCATGCGTTCCGGCAACAACAGCGACACCTGCCTGATCCAGGCCGACGGGAGCGTCGAGGGACTGTTGTATGACGAGGACAGCGGCAATCGCTTCATCCGCGCCGGAAGGACATACCCACTGCGAGTTCCGCAAACGTTGCCGCTCACCTTCTACACCCGATTCGGGGACGTCTTCGCCCTGCTTTGTCTCGGCGCAACCCTGGCCTGCGCCTTTCCCGCACTGTTCCATTTCCTGCACCGCAAACAGCGCCTCTACACCCTCATCCGCGGCATGCCGCCGCCCCCTTTCTAAAGAAAAATGCAACAGCGCCGTAGCTTCGCCTTTCCAGGCGGAGCCCCGTACCTCCGGCTTTCCTGCCGGAGTCCCCCGTAGCTTCGCCTTTCCAGGCGGAGTCCCGTACCTCCGGCTTTCCTGCCGGA
>JBMCIU010000085.1:0-7251 GCA_048616755.1 Verrucomicrobiota bacterium | reverse complement strand
GCTGTGATGTCTGCTAGCGTTTGTGCGCTGATCTGGGCAGCGAGGGGATTGCAGAACTCAACGGCCGAAATTGAGCTGCTGCCGGTTTTGAGGACGCCGAGTTAGGGTGTTTTTGGAACCGGAGGTCAGGAACGACACGAAGACAGTTCAGCCGCGAGTGCAAGCGAGAAGCGCGGACCAGCGGCAGCAGCTCACTGACACCTGCTCACCGCGTAATGTTGAATAACGCTCGCAGGCGAGTTTCCGCCAGCCTGCGAAGGACCGTCGAACGCTCCGCTGGCTCTTCAACAGAGATCCAGGACCCCGCAGCCACGGCGCTCAACGTCACCAGCAGGCCGTCCATAGGGACGATGGTTTTGTCCCGCGCCATCAGTTTCAGGCCATTATAGGAGGTTTTGCCGCGCCCTCGAGTCAGCTCGAACGCCAGCGGCGCAAGCGCGGGATCACGGCCGGCGGCGAACAATTCGTCGATCACAGCGAATTCCTCGCGCACCGACCCGTCAGAATGGATTATGCTTGCAATATAGCCCTCGACGATCGCCTCATAAGCCGACAGGCCGGCCAGTATCGCCGTGCTGCGGTCGGCGCGGGCGACAAGACGATGATGGGCATGGCTGAATGTGGCCGCCAGCACGCCGGACCGGTTTCCAAACCGACAGGTCGCGACCGAGGTTGAATAGCCCGCCTCCTCCGCCAGCGTTCGGAAGGTGAGCGCGTTCACCCCGTCCCGTGCCGCCACGCGAATGGCTGCATCCAGAACGTGTAGGGCGGCGCTGTCCTGCGGAGGGCGCGGCTCGACCACGCTGGCGATCGAGGGCGATCCCAAAAGCGTGCTCCAGTCATCCTCCGGCGGAGGGTGGCCGGACAGTCGTCTAGCGGCGTGACGGCATAGATTTAGCGCCAGGGCGGCAGCTAACGGCGCACCCACACTTGTGGAGATTAAATCGCCGACTGCTTGGCGCAGCTCAATCAATACCGGATGGGCGGCGGGATCGAGATCAAATCGCTCCAACACATGGGCGGTGAAAGCGCAATCCTGCGCCCGCCAATCAAGAGCCAACGTTCTTAATTCACTGTCGCGCCTCGCTTCAAGAAACAGCTCCCGGCGCACCCTGCGTAGCCGCCGCGTATCGCTTGACAAGGTCAGGCAGTGGGCGGCGAGCCAATCCTCAAATCCGCGCGGCCCCGCCTTTAACCAAGCGTGCAAAGCGTTCTGATCAAGCGTGTCCTGATGTGAGGACTGTTTGCAGGCGGCGCAAACAACAGCCTGAACCAGCTTCTTTTTGTCGCCGTACTGATAAGTGACCCGTCCCAAGCTTACGCCCGCGCCGTTGGCCACATCGCGCAAACTGGTCTGCTTCACCCCTTTTCGGGCGATCGACTTCATGCCTGAAGCCAAGATGGGAGGCAACGTGTCGAGCGTCATGAAAGTGAAAAAACGATTGTTCCAAGAGGGTGTCATATCATTTTTAGGCGAAGCGTTCGGAACGCCATATGGCATAAGCAATAAACAAAAGCGATAAAAGTTTCATAAAACCTCCACTGGAAAAACAGGTGTTCTGCGTGTACGCCCCTTTCGGCACTTTTTGGCTGGAGGGATCTCAATGCAACGCCAGTTCATAATCACGGCGTCCAGCTTTGCGCTGGCCGCCGCCGTCTCCGCGGCCGCCATTGCTCAGCAAGGCGAGGATGCAACCTCGGAAAACGCCCGTTCCGACGAAGCGCGCGTCACCGACGTCATCACGGTCACCGCACAGTTACGCACGCAGCCGCTGCAGGAAGTGCCGCTGCCGATCAACGCGTTCACCGGCGAATTCCTTGAGCAACTGCGCGTGGACGGTTTTGCCGACCTTGCTGATCTTTCGCCAGGGCTTGAGGTGCTGGAGCAGACCGTTCAAAATCCCAATTTCGTTGTGCGCGGTGTGAGCTCTGGCGGCAGCGCAGCCAATATTGAAAACCGAATTTCGATTTTCCAGGACGGCGTGTCCATTAACCGGGCGCAGGGCGCTCTGGTGGAATTGTTCGACATTGCCCAAGTCGAAATTCTCAAAGGACCGCAAGGCACGCTGTATGGGCGCGGCTCGACCGCCGGCGCCATTTCAGTGACCAGCGCCCGTCCTGATTTTGGAGGGGTGTATGGCTCCGCCCTTCTGGGCGTCGAAGACTTCAACGGTCGCCGCGCGGAAATCGTCGCGAATGCGCCGGTGAACGACCGCATCGCCCTGCGCGGCGCCGTCACCCATCACTACCGGGAAGGCTTTATCGACAATCAGGAGAATGACGAACCCACCGCCGGCAAGGACATGACGGCCTTTCGAGTAAGCGCCACGGCGCGTCTGACTGAAACCGCTGAAGCCACGCTGATCCTCAACGGTCAGCGCGATCGCAGTAACTCCAATGTTTTCAAGGCGATCACCATTCCCACTCCTGGAAGCGGGTTCGCCTCGACCGGCGATAATGCGCCGTGGAACCCGTTTGAAAACCGTACCGATCCGTTTGCGCCAATGGCGTCTGATTTAGCCGACGAATCCTATATCCGCCGCGATATCGCCGGGGCGACCCTGTTGGCGGATGTTGATCTGGGCGATGTGACGCTGGATTGGATCTCAAGCTATCGCTACCTCAAGAGTGATGATCTGTTTGATGTGGATGGATCCTATCTCTTCATCATCAATGGCCTGGAAGACACGCGTCTGGACCAGTACACCACCGAACTGCGCGCCAGCTATGATACGGGCGGTCGCTGGAGCGCCGTGGCCGGGGCGAGCCTATTCCATGAAGCCACCGATTATCGGATCTGGTTGCAATACGACCCCAATCGGGTTCTGTCCCTGGTTCTGCCCACCTCGCCTTTCTTGCGTCAGCCGGTGGACGCCGACGGTATGGCGAACCCCGCCCTGCCGCTGGGTTTCCCGGACGTCGTGGTCGAAGAAGGGCTGACCGAGAGCGTCACGACCAGTTATTCGGTTTATGCGGACGCCACATTCGCGGCCACCGATCGGCTGAACGTCTCGGCCGGCGTGCGTTACACGTTTGACGATAAAGAACTGACCACGACGCGCCCGTTGTCCAACACGGGCATCTTCATCCCGACCTCTACCGGGGACGCGCGTGATCGCAGTACTGATTTTGACGCCTTCCAGCCTCGCCTCGTCGTAGATTACAGCTGGACGGAAGAAGTCATGACCTATGCAGGTGTTACGACCGGCTACCGGTCTGGCGTGATCCCCGAAGCGGGCGTGTCCAATGACGATCCGGTGGTCGATCCGGAATACGTGACGAGTTACGAGATCGGCGCCCGAACGACCAGCTTTGACGGCCGCCTGCGCATGAACGGCTCCGTTTTCTATTATGACTGGACCGACTTCCAGACCCAAATCATTGATCCCGACACCAATCTGGCCATCCCGGCTGCGGCGGGCGAGGCCAGCGCCCTTGGTTTTGAGCTTGAAGGAGATCTGCGCATCAACGACACCGTGTCCCTGTTCGGCAATCTGAATCTGATTGATGCGGAGTACGATTCCTTTGTCTCCGGCGAGCAGGATTTATCCGGCAACACTCTGACTCGGTCACCGCGCACACGCTTTACGCTCGGCGCCAATGTAGAGCGTGTCCTGCCAGACTCCTGGACAGTGAGGGCCAACGGCTATGTCAGTTATCGCAGCAAACAGTACTTCTCGAATGAGAATACAGCTTTGGAAAGCCAAGGCGCCTACACTTTGGTCAATGGCGCCCTGAGCCTGATTTCGCCGACCGGACGTTACGGCGTCACGGCGTATGCGGAGAACCTGTTTAACACAGAGTATCTTGGTGATGCGGGCAATACCGGCCGGTCCTTCGGCTTTCCCACCTGGGTGCCGGGCCAGCCGCGCGTCATCGGCCTTGAAGTGACTGCAAAATTCTAACCTTCTGAAGCCGCGGTGCTGGCGTCGGTCTGGCGTCGGCACCGCGGCGTTCGTTGTTGGAGTCTGCTCATGCACCGCCTCACACGCCGCACCTTTCTGGCATTTGGCGCGGCCGGATTGTCAGTCGTCGCCGCCTCCCCCCTGAACGCGCTGGACGCCTTGCCTGAAGACGATTCGGCCCGAAAGGTCGGATTTCCCCAAGGGGTGGCGTCCGGAGACCCCACGCCTGACAGCGTGGTGTTATGGACCAGGATGATTCCTGAAGACGGTCCGGACGCCCCGGTGGAAGGCGTTGTGGAGATGTCCCAGGATGCGGACTTTGATACCTTGATCGTCCGACAGGCCGTGACGGCGCGGCCGGAGAACGATCACACCGTGCGCGTGGTCGTCACGGATCTGGATTCCGATCAGACCTATTATTACAGGTTCGTCAGCGGTGAGGCCGTGTCATGGCCACTGGGCCGCACCCGCACTGCGCCCGCGGCCGACAGCGAGCGCCCGGTGCGCTTCGCCGCTGCGTCCTGCCAGAATTACGAACAGGGCCGGTACGGGGCGTGGCGCATGCTGGTGGAGCAGGACCAGGCCGCCCCGGAGACCGAGCAGATCGATTTCGTCCTGTTCCTGGGCGATTTCATCTATGAAGCGATCGGTTATGGTCAGGAGCGTCAGGTGCCGGACTTTCCCAGCGGAGGGCTGGAGATTGACGACGGCGCGCGCCGGTGCGCGGCCACGCTGGAGGATTACCGACATCTCTACCGGACTTATCTCACCGATCCCGACTTGATGCAGGCGCGGGCGCGGTTCCCGTTCGTGTGCACCTGGGACGATCATGAATTCAGCAATGACAGCTGGCAAAGCCAATCCACCTACGCGGTGGGCGGCGCGCCGGCCCAAAGCCGCAAGCTTGCCGCCAACCAGGCCTGGTTCGAATTCATTCCCGCCCTGCTCGGCGAAGCGCCGGACTTTCACGACCGCCGCCAAGAGGCGCATGACTTTGAGCCCGCCAGGGTGGAAGATGCGCCCTTCGCCCACCGCCCCCTGCAGTCAGAGGCCCCTGAGCCCAACAACGCCGCCGCAATCGGCTCCCTTAGGATCTATCGCGCCTTCAGCTGGGGGCGGACACTTGATCTGGTGCTGACCGACAACCGCTCCTATCGCAGTGAACATGCCGTCCCCGATGCGTTCGCCATCGCCATGGGAACCAGTCCGCGCGCTTTGCTGCCCGTCTCGCTCGTTGAGACGCTGGACGCGGGGGAGGCAGCCAATGAGGGCGCGCCGCCGGAGAGCTTCACCGCTCCGGATGGTTCTCAGCTTGAGAACCCGCGACGCGCCTCGCCCACGGGCACCATGCTTGGCGCAGAACAGCGGGACTGGCTGATCGATGCTTTCACCCGGTCGTCCGCACGCTGGCGGATTTGGGGTAATTCGCTTCCTCTAACGCCGTTGCGGTTTGATTTCGACAAAGCGGGCGCCGAGTATGAGAGCACCGTTCTGGGCATTGATTCCTGGGAGGGGTATCCGTCCGAGCGCGACATGATTTTGCAGGCGCTGCAATCAAACGGGGTGCAGAATGTGGTCTCGGTCGCAGGGGACCATCACATGCATTTCGCCGGCCTGGTGCTGGATGATAACTATCGCGGCGGCGCCGTAATGGCCGAGTTCGCGGTTGCGGGAATCAGTTCCCAGCCTTTTGCGAGCACGCTTGAAAGATATGTGCCTGAGGACAACCCCCTGCGCGGGGTTGTGGCGTTTGATCGCGCCATAGACGGTCGGGAGAACGCAAACGCCTACAACATGTCCATGATGTACGGCGTGAGAGCGACCGCGCTAACACGCCGTACAGGATTTGAATGGGTCGGCCGGCTGGCGCACAACAGAGAACAGAACCGACATCTGCGCATGCTGGACAGTGCGGCGAACGGATATCTATTGCTTACCGTGGATTCTGCTGGGGTGACTGCTCATCATGTGACTGTCTCACTTGAAAACGAAGCAGCTCGCCCGCTTCGCATGATCACAAGTCGGGTGAAAGACTGGCGCATGCATGTTCCAGAGCTCAAGCTCATTAGGTTGGAGGGCGAAGCTCTGGATCCGGTGGGCTACTATCGTCGGCACGTGGCGGAATGAGCTGCGGCTGAGCTGCTGACGGTTCAGTGAACAGCATCCTAGAGTCCAAACCCGATCAGCCTATTGATGGACATTCGCAAATCATGATTCCAATGGCTTGAGGCTGTTGGACGATGGTGGATGGCGCGCCTGTTTTGGCTGAGTGATGCGCAATGGGCGCAGATTGAACCGCATGGTCCGGGAAACCAGCCTGGGGCGCGGCGTGTCGATGACCGGCGCGTGATCTCGGGCGTCATCCACGTCCTGAAAACCGCCTGCCGATGGTGTGACCGCCCGCCCGAGTGCGGTCCGTCGACGACGATCTACAACCGGTTCAATCGCTGGTCCCGCCGGCGCTTCCGGGCCGATCTGGTTGAGGCTCTGGCGGCGTCCGGGGCGGTGACGAAATCGACCTCCATCGACAGCCCCGACGTGAAAGCGCATCGCTCGGCCCACGGTGGAGTTCGAGAGCGAAGCTGTCGGACGGGGCGAAAAATCAGGCGATCGGTCTCTCGCGCGGCGGCCAGACCACCAAGGCCCACGCTCTCACCGACACGCTCGGGCGGCCCTACGCCTTCGAACTGACGCCCGGCCATGTCTCGGACGTGAAGGCTGCGGGCCTGCTGCTTCATCGCGCAGCAGGCGCGCGCTGCCTGATCGCCGACAAGGGCTACGACGCCAACGCAATCCGCAAAACCCCGCGCCACGAGGGCAAGGTCCCCGTCATCCCGGGCCGGATCAACCGAAAGCGAAAGATCGTCTACGACAAGGCCGGATACCGCGACCGCCACCTCGTCGAGAACGCCTTCTGCCGCATCAAGGACTTCAGGCGCGTCGCCACCCGATACGACAAGCTCGCAAGAAACTTCCTCTCCGCCGTCGCCCTCGCCGTCCTCGTCGCCGTCTGGCTATGAATGAGTCTGGACCCTAGCTCGTACTCCATCGCTCACCCCGGCGTTATACGAGTTGTAGCTTGGTCGGTTGGCTGCATGTTGATAAGAGAAAATTGCCGATCAAGAAATTTTTGATCGAGCGGTTGATCTTGGATCTATCTGCCGCTTTTCGTCAGGCCGAGTTTAATAGCGGCCGATACCCCGTTGATACCGACCAGGGTTGGCGGCAACAGTAGAGGCATTGCAGGTCACTGACGTTTCATTGTGAAAATGGTGCCCAGGGGCGGAATCGAACCACCGACACGCGGATTTTCAATCCGCTGCTCTACCAACTGAGCTACCTGGGC
>JBMCIU010000084.1:0-7301 GCA_048616755.1 Verrucomicrobiota bacterium | reverse complement strand
TGGAAATCCAATCAAATTCTACGGACATAGGAGTGGATCCCGCGTGCAACTATGGCGCGGTGTCGAGCTGGCGAATTCATGCCAGGGACTGTAAAAGTGCCGCCGTCCGGGTCTCAATGATGGCGGCCACCCGCTCGAACATAGCATCATCGCCGGTTGCCTGACGCAGGGCGGGAGCGTTTAACGCGGTTTGCAGGGCGCGGCAAAGGTCGGCGAGGCGTTCGCGCACCATGGGCCATCCGAGTCGAGATTCCCGGGTCATCTTCTGCCAGCGGGCAGGCGTGATGTCGTCCATGGAATCGCTCTGCCCGACCTTCATGGCCGGGACCTTTGACAATTCCGGCCAGACCAGGGTGCAGACGAGGTCGTAAAACGGTGCGAGTCTGCGTTCGCCCCGACGGTAGAGCAGCGCGTAGTTCTTGCCGTGAGCGTCAGCATTCCCAATCAGCATATTGAAAATCACGGCATCCAGAAAATCTCGGATATCGAGAACCGGGGCGGTTGACCAATCCCGAAGCATGGCGATGCAGTCGCGCAGTAAAGGCCCCCCCTCCTGCTGGTACTTCCGCTCCGGGGGGAATCCCATGGCTTGGCAAAAGTCTTCCTGGTGGATGCGCCGAACTGCGCCATCGGGACCAACCGTACGGTCGTAGCGTTGGATAACCAGGCAGGGTTTGTTGCCAATCAACCACCTGTAGACCTCCGGGACAGCTAGGCCGACCGCCTTTGCCAGTTTCATGCAGAGGACTTCCGCCGCAGCCAGGCCGGGGAAAGAGTCGGGCTCCGGTTTGATGATATGCGTGCTTGGCGTGTTGCCCAAAGGGAGAAAAATATCGTTCCCCTCGATGACAACCGGCAGTTTGCCCTGCGCCCCGGCCAGCGACAAGCGCACGCCCTCGCGCCCCGCCAGCAGTGGACAGCGAGGCAGCTCGGCAACGATCTCCTGCAACTGCAACTCACTGAGCTGTTGCTTTCGTTGCTCCCCGGCCTCCGGCAGTGGTGCACCCTCTGGCAGCAGACTCACAGCGCCTGCACACTCTCCGCCAATCCGCTCAAGGATGGCAAAGTCGTTACGCTCGCTGAGTCCCAGAATCGAGGCGATCTGCTGCCTCGGACCTTCTTCCGGCAGAATACCGGCGAAGAACGGGCGGGCATGTTTGCCGTGAAACGGCTCTTTGCGCAAAGGGAGTGATCGGGACAACGGCCTGGCGTCGGACTTTTGCAGCCACTCAGGTTCATAGTGAAATCCCAGGAGTCCGCTGTCGTCCTGGGTAAGCATGCCAACAGCATCCCGGTTTAGATAAACAATCAGTCGCTTCATGATGTCTCACCCGGCGGCGGCCTGTTGCTGCCGCTCCCCACCGCCAAGTCAAGTCCCAGCGCCTGCAGAACCTGCAGCATCTTGCCGGTCTGACAAGTGGGCTTGCCCTTTTCCAGGTCGATAATGAAGCGTAAACCGGTGCCGGCGGTCATGGCCAAGTCTTTCTGGGTGACCCCGAGTTCGCGGCGGCGCGTCCGGATCGCCGCGCCCAATTGTATGGTTGATGTTACTTTCATAATTATCGATCAGTAATATTGCACGCCGGGACGGCTGCGTCAAGCCAAACATTCCCGTTCAGGAATAAATTATGCAAGACTCGCCCTTTGCGCGAGCATGTTCCCGTTCGGGAATTCTTCTTTCGGCAAGCGACACTCTTTCCGGGCAGGGTCTAGCTTGACTCGGGTTGTGTGAATATGAAACCGCATGAACCGTCAATATAACCCATTGGCTTGCCTAGGATATACTAAACAATTCAATTGTATTGGATTCAGGTTATACTATGGTACAAATAAGCAAGCTTTCGTTTTCTGGACACAACTGCCATCCAACCAAAGAATCTGACCATGTCACACACGCACGATCTGACCGCCGCGCCGACCGGGGTGGTTGTCCTGCACGACTTTTCCGGGACGCCGGCCGGCGAGCACGGGGTGCTCGCCACCATTGAGCTGAAGCTGCCTGAAACACGGGCCATCAGCCATTACACCGCGTTCCAGCGTCATGACCCGCCGGGGCAGGCCCGCACCGATCAGGCGATCGGCGGCGGCAACAATCGCGTGCAGGGACTGCGCATTACCCGCTGGAGCGAGGCGATCGAAGGCGGACTGTTCGCCGTTCTTGAACTGGCCGATGACGACTGGTTGGTGTTGCTGCCTATCGCCGGCCGCGACACGCTGGCTTGGCTGGCGCCGGTGGCCGACGACGGGGTTGCCCTCAAAATTGGTACGCTGGGAACCGAGCCGGTGGCCGGCGATTTGCCGGCACTGGCCTGGAGCCGGTCCAAGTCGGTGTACGCGGCCTGCACCGAGGCCTGGCGCCTGGCCCTGCGGCATCCGCTGGTCAAGGGCCTGGGACGATTGCGCGACGAGAAACCCTATCCGGTGATTTTTAATTATCTCGGCTGGTGCTCGTGGGAGCAGCACAAGCGCGACATCGATTCGGATATCCTGACCGACGCCGCCCGCCGCATCAACGCCGGCGACCTGCCAGTCCGGTTTTTTCTTGTCGACGACGGCTATCACTGCCACAACGAAACCGGCAAAATGATGGACGATCAACTGGTGCGCCTCGGCCCCAATCCGAAGACCTTCCCTCAGGGGTGGCGGCCGCTTCTGGAAAACCGTCGCGACGACGGCCTGCGCTGGTTCGGGCTCTGGCAGAATCACAATGGCTACTGGGCGCGGATCGCCGCCGACAACCAACTGGGTCCGGAACTCAATGCCCACCTCATGGATGTCCCGGACGGCGGGCGTCTGCCGAAACCGACGGTTCCCGACAACGCCGCCTGGTACGAGGCCTTCCTCGGTGTTGCTCGCACCGGCGGCTTCGACTTCGTCAAAGTCGACAACCAGGCGAAGAACCTGCACAACTACCGGGGTACGGCCAACGCGGTGCAGGCGACAAGCCGGTCCAGTCAGGCGCTCGAACGCGCCGCCGCCGGACAGGTCAACGGGCTGATCAACTGCATGGCGCACGGCCCGGTCTGCGCGTTCAATACCTGCCTCTCGGCGGTTACCCGGTGCAGCGAAGACTACAAGGTCAACGACGCCTGGCGTGCCAAGGCGCACCTGCACAATTCCTACCAAAACATGCTCTGGCTCGGGCCGACCGTCTGGGGCGATCACGACATGTTCCACAGCTCCGATACTTTTGCCGGCCGCATGATGGCCGTCAGCAAGGCGATGTCCGGCGGGCCGGTGTACCTCTCCGACGATCCCGACGACTTCGATGCCGACGTGGTCCGCCCGCTCTGCGACAACGACGGCCGCCTCTACCGCCCGCTGGCGCCGGCCGTGCCTCTGCCGCGCTGCGTCACGCTGGATCCGTTTGAGCAGCCCGAACCCTATGTGGCGGCCGCCCCGCTGGCCCATGGCGCCGTCGCCTTGGTCGCCTACAATCTGACCGAGCCCGAGCAACCGGTGTCCGGCCGCATCGTGCCCGCCGACTATCGCGCCGCCGACGGGTTTCTGGATACAAGCCGCAATGCGCGCCCCGAGCCCACCGAAGGCCTGGTGCTGTACGACTGGGTTGCCGGAGAGGCCTGCCTGCTCGAAGACGACGGCTGGGCGTTTGCCCTGGAAAAATTTGCGGACCGACTGCTGCTGCTCTGCCCGATCATCCGCGGCTGGGCCGTGATCGGCCGCTCGGACAAGTATCTCAGTCCCACCGCCGTCACCGTCCGGCACGTCGACCGCGACTGCCTTGTCCTGGAATCCGCTGAACCGGCCACCGTCACCGTCTGGCGCGACGGCGAACTTCGCAACCGCGACGTCCCGGCTGGTCTTTGCGAATGGAGCGCAACGTGCGACTAAGGGGTTACGCTGAAAAATGGGTTTTCTCCGATCGCGGAGGATGACTTCGTGACTTCTTGACTCCATGACGCCGGGAGTCACGAGGTCGCCGCATCAACACGGCGTCATGAAGTCCCCCAGTCGCGAAGTCAAAAAAACAGATTGCGGATGAGTCGCAATAATACTCTGCCTGCCAAGCGCGAAAGTGAAGCAAACGAACCAAAGGAGACAACAAATGTCAACTGACCGACCGAATATTCTTTTGCTCGTGGCCGACCAGCAACGCTGGAACGGCCTAGGTTGCTACGGCAACGAACACGTGAAAACTCCGAATATTGACGCCTTGGCGCGGCGCGGCACAAGGTATAGGAACGCCTTCTGCACGTCACCGCTGTGCGGACCGTCGCGCTGCTCGTTCCTGACCGGCACGCATCCGCACACGAACGGGGGTGTGACGCATCCAAACGAGCGGCATCGGTCCGGCAAGAAATATCGGCCGCAACTCGAACCGGGGATCGAATCGCTGGTTGCTCATTTTCGGGACAGCGGGTACCGAACTCACGCCACCGGATATATTGGATTTCACCATTATGACGGCGACCGCAACCTGGAACACGATCTGAACTGGCTGGGCTTTCAGACCGCCGCCATGCGCGGCGGCGACTACGTCAAAACCGTCGGCAAGGAGGTGGCGCGCCGCTACAACTTGGCCGACATCAAGGGGGAAATGTGGGAGCCGGAATACGCCAACGTCGAGGGGGCGCCGTTTCCCTACGGCGAGGATAAACTGTGGGATACGCTGATCGCCGATGCAAACATCGAGTTCCTGAATGATGCGGTGTCGGACGAACAGCCGTTTTTGCTCTACTGCGGCTTCCGCGCACCGCACACCCCCTGGTGCCCGCCGCAGCGCTTCCTCGATATGATTGATCCGGAAACCATCAAGCTGCCCGACTACCGGGCCGAACATCACCACATTCCGCGTCGGTTGCGCGAACGGATCGAGTATTTCGACATTCGCTACTATCCCGAGGAAATGGTGCGGCGTTCCATGGCGGCGTATTTCGCCTTCGTAAGCTACATGGACCACTGCGCCGGACGCATTCTGAAGGCTCTTGAGGACAGCGGCCAAGCCGACAATACAATCGTTGTCTTCGCCAGCGACCATGGCGAAATGCTGTACGACCACGGACTCTGCGAGAAACACTGCTTTTACGAGAGCGCCGTGCGCATACCGCTGATCGTCAGCGATCCCGAAGGGCAGGGCGGCCAGACGGCGGAGCGATTGGTGTCGCTAATGGATGTGCTGCCAAGCCTGATGCGGCGTAGTGACGTGCCGGTACCCAACTTTACCGAAGACGTGGATCTTGAGAGCGGACGCGACTACGTCCTGGCCGAATACTACCACAGCCTCGACCCCTGTCGCATGCTGCGCGACCGCCGGTACAAGTATATTCACACCGAAGAGGATATCTGCGAGCTGTATGATCTCGAAAACGATCCCGGCGAACTGTTCAACCTCGCCTGGTACCCGGAATACCGAGAGCAGGTCGAGAAATACGACGCGCTGGTCATGGAAGACTGGGAGATCCCCCATGTCCCGGTCCACGGCACATGGAACGATCTCAACGAACGAAAGCAGCGACAGCGCTTGGCCGGTCTTGACATCACCGATCCGCGACCGCCCCTCCCCGAATGGGCACGTCCTCAGCAACGCCAATAAACCCAAGGTCAGAACTCCTAAAAATGTTGCGCGCAACATTTTGCAAGTTCTGGTTTCCGTTGCTTCTGCCGTACAATCATTAAAAAGAAAAGACAGGAAAATCAATTATGGCAACGAATAAAACGTATGCCGTTATACCCGCGGTTCCCGATTATTGTGAGCGGTTGCTCTACGTCACGCTTCAAGGAATCGTTAATCGGTCCGGTCCCAGGTTGTACCTTGTGGCGAACGACAGCATTGATGGTCACTGGTTGCCTTGGTACAGAAATTACGGGCTTGTTCCCGACGAAATCACCACGGATACCGCTCTGGCACGCTATCTTCCGGAGACCAACGGCGCATATGTGCTCGATTCTCCCCATCCAGACTGGGAAGTTCCGCTGGCTGTTACGCTTGCAGCTGTCGATGACCGCGTCATTGTCACGCCGCAACAGGTCGAGCTGCTGCGCGAGCATGGGGTTGCCGTCGATCCGCTGCCAGTGCCGGCGTTTGCGTCTCGTCTCGAAGCCATGGCTTGGGCCGTTGCAAATTTGCGTCCAAGAACAAATCCCGAATTGCTGCACGCAAACTACTGGGGCAGGAAAACCGACAACCTCGACATTGTCGACTGGATTGTTGCGCATCGGGGGTTCAGCTTTCGGTTGACCGCCAACCCTCTCTCCAAACCCGGCGAACGCGCATTGCTCGGCGAACTCTACAACAACAGCCCCCTTTATACGCATGTGCTCGGGTGGCACAACAAGGACGACGGCGAATGCGCCCATATCCACTACGCAAGCGAATACGGAATGGTGCCGTTCTGCATGACACGCAATCTGAATTTTTCCTTTCATCAACACGTTTCCGCCAAAGCAGCGTTTCGTCAAACCCCGTTGACAGCGCCGCGACCTCTTGAGAAGGACAAGTGCTATGTGACCTTTGTCTTTTCCGACGGCGACGCGCCGCATTCCATGGTTGACCTGCAAAAGGGCGAATGGGAAAAACCACAACGCGGCAATGTCCCGTTTGGTTGGGCCGTGCCGCCGCAGATGACCACCTTTGGTCCCGCCATGCTCGAGTATTTCTATCAATCCCGGACACCAAACGATGAACTAATCTGCGGACCATCCGGACTTGGCTACAACTACCTTTCGAATTGGGCGGCCGCGCGCAGTGACGTGCGTGATGCGCGGCAATCCCGACTGGAATACCTCGCGCGGACCAACCAAGTCATGAAAGACCTTGATCTGCACGCCATGTGGCCAATAAATCGCGTCTTGGAATGGTTGCCGGACGGACGCATTGCGCGGCGGGTGGCCGGCAACGACGTCTGGGTGATTCATGCGGACAACGAACCGGCCACGTACGGCGTGGATTTCATGGATGACGGAGTGATCCGTGATTACTGCGAGCAGGTGTCGAGCAGTTTGGGCTTTTTCCAGGGGTGGCACAACATTCCGAATGAGGTCGAGCGGGTGATAGACGGGCGCCCCTACTTTCCCTGCCGGGTGCTTGCCGAGACTCCGGAAAAAACGGTTGCGGCGATCAATAAGTGCACCGCTGTTGACAACAGCCCGTCTTTTGTCTCCGTGCATGTCAACTGCTATGCCATGGGGATCAAAGGCGTGGAAGAGGCTATTGATCGCTTGAATAAGGACAAGTACAACATCGTGTTGCCCAGTGAGTTTTTGCAGCTTCGAGCCGCCCAACAGGCAATCTGACTAAACCACTCGCTTGCCGCATCGCTCCATTGGTTGTGTCCATTTAA
>JBMCIU010000083.1:0-7307 GCA_048616755.1 Verrucomicrobiota bacterium | reverse complement strand
TTTCGAGTATGTCTGTTTTTGGACTGGGGGTTTTTAGAGTGGACTCAACATTCAACATTCAGAATTCAACATTCAAAATTCAAAATTCAGAATTCGGTCTTCAGTCTTCGGTCTTCAGTCTTCGGTCTTCAGTCTTCGGGTCTTTAGTGTGGCGGGCATCTCTGCCTGCCAGTCCCGCCCGAACCGCGGGCAGGTTCCCTGTTGCACTATAGCTTCATTCCGGCGGGTATCGAACCGGCGGTTCGGGGGCGAATCCCGTGAGTCTGGGGTCAGTGTTCGTGGTTCGGGGTTCAGGGGTGGTGCAAGTTTCAAAAACAGGATTCAGGATTTGGTGCTCTGTGTTCAGTTTGCTTATCGCCAGATATCTCAACATCAGGATTGTGCATCCATGCGCCCCCTAATAAATCCTCGCGCAACCTGAACGCCTGTTTGCCGTAAAATGGAGGCCGCCGGGCTCAACGGCATCCCGGCAAACAAAGAATAGCCATGGCGACAACCGGATTCAGACGGAATTTTGCGTGACATACAATATAGTACGATCGAATGCTCGGAATAATTTCAAGAAAAAAAGGTAGAACAATGAGCGCTACAACTGTACCGGCAAAGGAACTCGCGATTGTTCGTGATCTGGCAAAACATGTGCGGGAGCTGGCATTTTCCGATATTAACCAGGAGCGCAAACGGCTGTGGACGCGTCACAACGATCTCCAATCCGAGCGTCCGATGGTGCTGGCGGAGATGAGCGGGGTGATGGATGAACTGGGCCGGGAACCCGAACTCCAGTGCCGGTGCGAACACGACTTGGCCCGCAGTTTGGAAAGCGAGCTGCGGGCTGCCGCCTATCGATTCGAAAAGGTCAAGGACGACGGCGTTATCCCTGAATACCTAACCGTAAATTGGCGTGTCAACCTTGGCAACTACGGCATTAAGATCCCGCGCCATCGCGGCGACAACGACGGCAAGCTCGGCAGTTACGTTTGGGAAGCGCCGCTGAAAGAGCTGCCGGCGGACCTGGAAAAATTGACGCCCCGCAAACCGACCGTGGACCGCGAGGGCACCCTGCGACAAAAGCAGCAGGTGGAGGCTGTCCTCGACGGGATTTTGCCGGTGCAGATTCGCGGCGCCTTCTGGTGGACCCAGGGGCTGACTTGGAGCGCCATCAATTTGATTGGCCTGGAACAACTCATGCTCTATATGTTCGATCAACCCGAGGGGTTGCATGCGCTGATGAAGTTCCTGATGGACGACCATATCGCGGTTGCCGAATGGGCGGAAAAGGAAGGGTTGCTGAGCTTAAACAACGAAGCCGACTACATCGGCAGCGGTGGGATCGGCTACACCAACGATCTCCCGCAGCCGGACTACGATCCCAATGGCCCGGTGCGGCTCAAGGATCTCTGGGGCCTCTCCGAATCGCAGGAAACCGTCGGAGTCGGACCGGACCAGTTCGAGGAGTTTATCTTTACCTATCAACAACCGCTGGCCGAACGTTTCGGCTTGTGCTATTACGGCTGCTGTGAACCCGTTCATACTCGCTGGCATGTCATCGAACGCCTCGCCAACCTGCGGAAGGTATCGATTTCCCCGTGGTGCGACGAGGAAAAGATGGCTGCCGCCCTGGGCAACCGGTACGGCTATTGTCGAAAGCCAAACCCCGCCGGGATCAGCACGCCGGCGTGGGACGAACAGGCAATCCGGAAGGACTTGCGGCGCACACTCGAGGTCGCCGGCAACTGCAACCTGGAATTCGCCATGAAGGATGTTCATACCCTCGCCGATGAACCCTCCCGGCTTGGACGCTGGGTCGAATTGGCGCGTCAGGAGATCGAAAAGTGAAACAGAAATACGATGTTGTAGTGATGGGCGGCGGAACTGCGGGCGTGATTGCGGCCATTCAGGCCGGACGCGCCGGCGCCAAAACCCTGTTGGTGGAGAAGAACGGCATCCTCGGCGGCACCATGACCGTCGGCGGCGTCTCTTTTCCCGCCCATTTCTTCGCGTGGGAACGGCAGGTGATCGCCGGCATCGGATGGGAACTGCTCAGCAAAACCTATACCGAAGCGGGAATCCCGCTGCCGACGCCGGAGGAAGGATCGCGTCACCTGCGCATCAATCCCGCGCTCTTTGCGGCCGTTGCCGACGAGGCCGTGCTGGCGGCGGGAGTCGAGCTGCTCTTCCATGCGATGCCCGCCGACGTGTGTTGGCGGGACGATGCGTGGAACGTGCAGATCTGCACCAAGGAGGGGCTGCAGAACTGCCGGACGGCGACCCTCGTGGACGCCACCGGCGATGCCAGTGTGGTCGGCTTGGCAGGATATGACAGGATTCACCCGGAAACGGTTCAACCCGCCACCCTGTCGTTCCACCTCTCGGGATACGACCCCGACACGTTGGACTACGAAGCCCTGCACAGGGCCGCGGACAAGGCCGTGGCGGACGGCGAATTGGTCACGACCGACCTGGGGTGGCGCGATGACGGCCCGGAAAGAATGCTCCGCAAGCGCGGCGTCAACGCCAACCACCTGCGGGCGCCGCAAGCCGAAACCAGCGCTGGCCGATCCGCCGCGGAAATCGAGGGTCGCCGAGCCTTGCTGCGCCTGGTCCGCTTCCTCCGAAAACAGCCGGGATTGCAAGATCTGGTGATCGACTGGGTATGCCCCGAAGTCGGCATACGCGAGACCGTCACGATCAAAGGCAAAAAGACGGTGACCGTGGACGACTATGAGGGCGGCGTCCTGTTTGACGACGCGCTCTGCTACGCTTTCTACCCCGTCGACGAACATCTCAACGACGGTCGCGGCATCAGCGCCCGGGCGCTGAAGCAAGATATTCTACCGACCATCCCCCGCGGTGCGCTCCTGCCCGAAGGCAGCCGTTTTCTGTTGGTGGCGGGGCGCTGTCTGTCCAGCGACCGCGAGGCCAATTCCGGCCTGCGAGTGGAGTGTCCCTGCATGGCCATGGGCCAGGCGGCAGGCGCCATGGCCGCACTGGCCGCGCAAACCCAAACCGACCCCGAAGATCTGCCGCTGGAAACCATCCGCGCCCTGTTGCGCGAACACGGGGCGATCGTGCCCGGCAAAAAGGAACTCGACAAGTAACCATGGCAAGCTGCGACAAGAAACAACCCAACATCCTGATTATTACCACCCACGACAGCGGACGGCATTTCGGCTGTTACGGCGTGCCCACCGCCCAGACTCCCGCCATCGACGCCCTGGCCGACGACGGCGTGCTTTTCGAGCGCATGTTTGCCCCGTCGCCGATATGCAGCCCCTCGCGCGGCACATTGCTGACCGGCCGTTATCCACTGACCAACGGACTCGTCGGGCTCGCAGGCGGCGCCTGGAAGTGGGAGTTTAACGACTACGGTCAGCACCTTTCATCCATCCTGAGCGACGCCGGATATCTCACCGCCATGATCGGCTTGCAGCATGAGACGGAGCATATCGAGCGCCTTGGCTTCGAGGACCTCTCTGGATATGGGGTCAAAAGCGCCGGCGGCAACGGCAGCATGATGCCCGGCTGGCCGAAGGGAAAGCAAGGGGTGTCCGCGGAAGCGATCGCGGAGCGCACGACAGAATTCCTGCATCGAGCCAAAGATGAACCAAGACCTTTTTTCGCACAGGTCGGCTTCTTCGAGACCCACACGCCCTATGATTACGCCGGTTGCGAGCCGGACGACGACAAGGGAACCTGGATACCCCCGTACGCAAAGTCTCACAGCTGGCCGGATTGGGCCAAGATTCTAAAGCGTTTCGGGGGGGATCCCAAATTTGCGAAACGCCACATTGCCGAACTTCAGGGATCCCTGCAAATAGTCGACCATGCCGTCGCCGCCATCATGGAGACGCTGCGGAGCGCCGGCCTGGAAGAAAACACCATCGTTTTATTTAATACCGACCACGGGCCGGAACTGCCCGGAGCAAAGTGGACAATGTACGATCCCGGGCTGGGCATTGCCTTCATTTTGCGCTGGCCGGCGGGGTGCGTATGCGGCGGACGCCGGTGCGACTGGCTGCTCGGCAATGTGGACTTTCTGCCAACGCTCCTGGAGCTGACCGGGCTTGAGGGACCCGAGAATCTTCAGGGCGTGTCTTTCGCCGAAGCCTGCCGCCGCGACGTGTCGGACTGCCCTTCCCCGCGCAATACGGTGTACGGCAACTGGGTGGACGGACTCAACTTCGCCGTGCGCACCGACCGCTACAAGCTGATCCGCAACCTCGTCCCCGTCGACTCGACCGGGCGGGTCTGTCCCGAATACGAATTGTACGACTTGGAATTGGACCCGCTGGAGCTGACCGATGTCGCCGAGGAACCCGTCTATGCGGAGGTGCTCCGCGACCTGCGTTGCCGGATGGATTCCTGGCTCAAAGAAATGGATGATCCCGTGGTCGACGGTCCCGTCGCAGGCGATACCCACCAGGAGATGATCGACGAATACCGCCGACGCTACGAAAAAAAGCACGGGGTTGCACCCCGAACGGAATAGAATAACCAATCATCCAAGGCGGGGCGATAGCCGGGGGCCGAAGGAATTCCGCGGGGTTCGCAATAACCATAAAAACCTGTCGACCCGAAAAGGAAGAAAAATGCCAATGACACCGCGCGAAAACCTGCTTTCGCTCTATCGTCGGCAGGGGTACGAGTTTGCCCCGGTCGAATTTAACCTGTCACCGGCCATGCGGGAGAAAATGCGCGCCGCCATCGGCGAGGAACAGAGGTTTTATTATGCATACTCACCGTTTGGTTTGCGCCCAGGTCGAATCACTGGGGGTCAACGGCCTGGCGTTAGCCCGCGGCAACTGCGCCATCGGCTTCCGGGGCATTCCTTTGTTGCCGAATCATGGCCGCTTCGACGGCAAACTCCCGGTTTGCACCCTGCGTGAACTGGGGCCGTATGATCCGGACTGCGGGTACAATCACGTCTCCTTCCAGACACCGATAACCGAGGCCGCCGCCACGCGTTTTCTGAAACAAGAGCTGTTTTGGGGCAACTCGATTGTGGTGCCCGACTTTGCTCCCGGCGAAGCCGCGACGGTGCATTTGGAATGGTGCTTTGACGGCGTGCGCGCCCTGGCGCGTTTTACCGCCGATGCAGCCGTCGATCTGATGCTGCTGGTCAATGGCTGCACACGGCCTGCCGAGGTCGAAACAGTCACTACCGATCAGGCTGTGCTCAAGCAAAACGACTGGACGATGCACCTTCGCTGCGCCGGTGCATCCGCCGGCGACATGATCGCCGCTGAAGATGTCGAACGGCTGGAATGTCGTCTCCGTGGCTTGCTCCTCCCCGCCTCGGCGCCGACAACTGCCGCCAAGGTTGCCGGCATCCGATTCCGCCTGAAGCCGGACCACCCCGTGTCAATCGTCATTGGCGAACAACCCATCCCGGCGCCGCAAACGCAGGCCGTCGAGCAGGCACTGCTCAAGGGACGCGAACAACTGCCGACCCGACTGATGGCCAGCTCCGGCGCCGCCGAGGATTGCGCCGACGCCGTCCAGCGACTGGTCGGCTTTTGCAACGCCTACGACCTGCGCAGCCACCGCCGGATCGCACCGGTCAACCGCGACTGGGCCGGCCCCAACAGCACGCCGCCAATCTTTATGTGGGATAATTTCTTCGATTCGTATCTGGCCTGCTTCCACAATCCCGAACTCGCTCGCGACTCGCTGGCCCACATTGTCGACGTTATTCGCAACCGCGGAATCCGGGGAGCGCCACCACAGCGAAACTTGGTTGTGCCGATCGTCTACAGCAAGACGGTACGGATGCTGGGGGATCCCGCGTTCATGGCCGAAACCTTTCCGGTTATGATGACGTTCATGCGTTTCTGGTTCGAAGATCGCGGGGACGGACACCCCTGGCGCGACGGCAACGACGACGGCTTGATCGAATGCGGCACGTTCCAAAGCCCGGGACAGGGTATGCCACTCAGCCAGATCGTTACCGAAGCCTTTGACGAGACCGGCTACGACGATTCGCCCATGTACTCGGCCGGCTTCGGCTACGAACGCCGGGGACTATGCGCCGAAGGCGTGAGCTACCACTTCGAACGCGGCACGCTGAACCTGACCATGGTCGGGCAAAACTGCCTATACGTCGCCGCCTGCCGGGCAATGGCGGTGGTGGCCGGTCAAGTCGGCGCCAACGACGACCGGCAATGGCTGCTCGCCGAAGCCGACCGAGCCGCCGAGCGCATCCGCGAGCGCCTCTTCGATCCCGAAACCGGCATCTTTCGAAATCGCTTTTTTAACGACGATTTCTCTTCGGTCAAGACCCCCGATTTATTTACCCCGCTCCTGGCCGGCGTCGCCGACGCAGATGCAAAGGTGCGCCTGCGCGAAATGCTGCTCGATCCCGCCCAATTCTGGGGCGACAACGTCGTCCCGACCGTCAGCCGCGACGATCCGGCTTATTGCGACGACGACCGGCACGGGCCGTACTGGCGAGGGAATTACTGGCGCGGCAACATTTGGCCGCCCACAAATTACATCGTTTACCTGAGTGTGCGGCAGGCCGGCTGGTCGGACGTGGCGGCCAAACTCACCGCCAAATCACGCCGCCTGTTCATGGACGACTGGCTGCCGCGCCATCACGCCAACGAAAATTACCCGCCGGAAGGCCGCACCGACAAAACGCAGTTTTTTGTCGGCAACGGCGGTCGCGATCCCCACTACGTGTGGGCCGGCCTGCTGCCCATGCTGGCGTTGGAAGAGCTGTTCAGCATCGAAGACGTCTGCGAAGGCATTCGCTTCGGGACGACCGAGCCCGACAGCTTCGGGTCGTGGAGCGGATTTCTTTACCAGGGCAAGCGCGGAGGAATCAGGGTCGACGCCGAAGGCCTGAAACTGGAAATCAAGGAGACCCTGCAGGTGCAGGCCGACGCCCCGCTCGCGATCCGCCAGTTTGTTGCCGAGGGGCCAAGCCTAACCTTCCGGTGCGACGCCATACGCGCAACAACCATCCGAGTCCAATCGCCGGAGAGCGAAGAAAAAATTGTCGCCCTGCCTCCAGGCAATGATCAGCTTGTCAAGCTGGTTGGATAGGGACGCCCCAAATTCAGCGACTTTGATCCCGTACGCTTGATTGGAATGCGAACGAGTCCAGGGAGAAAAAGAAGCGGAAAAGAAGGAGTCGGTGGTGCTCGGGGCGGGACTCGAACCCGCATGGGTTTTACCCCACATGGCCCTCAACCATGCGCGTCTGCCAGTTCCGCCACCCGAGCATCGAGTTGGACCGGAATGCAAAGGCACGTAATATAACCACCGGATTCGCGCGTGCAAGCTCGAAAGAACAAAAAAATACT
>JBMCIU010000082.1:0-7339 GCA_048616755.1 Verrucomicrobiota bacterium | reverse complement strand
CCGTCTAAAGACGGAACTCTGACAGGTCTACTTCGAGTACCCGTGAACGGTTACCAATTTTTTGGGTTTATTCCTTTTTTCGTGTCTTTTGTGTGTTTCGTGGTGAATCCCCTCCGTGCCGCCACTGTCTGGGGCTTGCACTGTCTCTCTTCAAAGCTTTAAGAATTTTGAACTACGAAAGACACGAAATACACGAAAAAAATCGGCAGGAAAATAAGACAGTCCGAACGACGAGTGTTTAATTATCCGTGTTCATCCGTGTTCATCTGTGGTTAAACAAAAACAAGTGAACCACGGATGGACACAGATAGACACAGATTTTTGTGAACTGTGAACGGCTACCTCCTGTGAGACTTAACGTGGTTTCAGCGTTCAGTGTTCATGATTCAAAATTCAGAATTCAAGATTCAAGATTCAGCATTCGGTATTCGGTATTCAGTCTCACCCGGGGGTGTCCGGGTAGCCCGGTGGTTGGACTCCTGAGTAAGTTCCCTGTACTAGTACCAAAGTAGCCCTTCACGGTGCCCTGTTCGCGGTTCACGTGCCTTGGACAACTGTGTCTTGCGGCCCGACAATCGGCATCTAAACACAGAAAGTTCAGCCTCCCAAGGATTTATAAAAAAAATGACCAAACCACCATATTCGGTGGTTGACAATAGCGGGGTACACAACATATAGTGTCCATATCGCACCGAGCCCTTGGTGCAACACTTTCGGGCCGGGCGTGAGACAGCACATTTCGAACCCGAGGCGCGACGCGACGAAGCTTGTTGCCGCCCCGCAACAGAGAAGCACCACAGAAGGAGTAGCCGATCATGAATGAAGACACCAAGGATTTCCACGGGTTTCGCAAACGCAACGGAGGCATTGTCCCCTTTCGACGATCAAAAATCGAGGCGGCTATCATCAAGGCGGGCGACGCGGCCGGACGCGAGAGCACCGAACGCCTGGACCGAACCACCGCTTCCCGCATCACCGACCGCATTATTGACCAGCTCAACTCGCACTCGTCCGAATATTACGTCCGCGCCGACGAGGAAGGCCTGCGAATTCCGCAAATCGAGGATGTCCAGGACTTGGTCGAGATCATGCTGGCCGAAGAAGGCTATGCATCCGCCGTCGCACGCTACAAGCGCTATCGCAAAAAACGCGAGGTCGCCCGCGGCCAACTGCAGGTTCGCGGCGACGAAGACAGCAAAGTCGACGTGACCGACGCCAGCCTGCTGCTGGTTGAATCCACCAGCGGCAACGTCACCCGCCCATGGGACCGCGGCGAGATCGTCCGTCAGCTGCTGGATGAAACCGACCTGTCCCCCGAGGTGGCTCACAGTGTGGCCAAGGAAGTCGAAAACCAAGTGCTTGACGGTCACATGAAGACCCTTAACAGCACGCTGGTCCGCGAGCTGGTCAACAACGAACTGGCCGAACGCCAGCTGCACGACCAATTGCGCGACCTCTCCATCTACCGCATTCCCAAGCACTTCGTCGAATCACTGATGTTCACCAAGTCCACGGAAAACAGCAACATCGTCAACAATAATCCCGAGGCGGTCAACTTGGGACTGGCCGAAATCCTGCTTAAGCAATGGGGGCTGGACACGATCTTCTCCAACGAGGTGAAGCGCGCTCACGATACCGGCGCCATCCACCTGCACGATCTCGGATACCCCCACCGCGTCTACTGCTCCAGCCACTCCATCGAATACGTCAAGAAGTACGGCCTGCGCAAGCTGGTCAACCTCAACACCGAGTCCCGCCCCGCGCGCAGCGCCTCCGTGCTCACCGGACATCTGAACACGTTCCTGGCCTCAATGCAGGCCAACTACGCGGGTGCCCTGGGCATTGCCTACATCAACATCCTCTACGCCCCCTACCTAACGGGAATGGACGCCGCCGAACTCAAGCAAATTGCCCAAGAGCTGATCTTCAACGGTTCGCAGAACGCGTTTTCGCGCGGCGGCCAGACCCTGTTTCTGGACTTCAACATCCACACCGGCGTACCCAGCTACATGAAGGACGTCCCGGCCATCGGCCCCGGCGGCCACTACATGCTGCGCCGGGAGGACGGGACAACCACCGAACTGGAGGAGGAGCTGCGGCACGACTGCGATACAGCCGGCAACCGCCTCATGGACCTGTACTGCACAGACGCCGACGGCGAACGCCGACTGGTCCTGCGCGAACTGGCCGACGAAAAGCAAGGCATTGTTATCGACCAGGGCGTGCAGCAACAGCTGGAAAGTCGCGGCGAAGACATCGTCACCTACGGCGACTACATCAAAGAGACGCGCGAGTTCGCATCCGCACTGCTGGAGGTTTGGGCAGAAGGCGACCGCAACGGACGCGTCTTCGAATTCCCAAAATGCGACTTTCACATCAGCGACGAGACCTTCACCGATCCGGAGCAGTATCGCATCTTCATGGAAGCCTGCGAACTGGCGTCAAAAAACGGCTCGACATACTTCATCTTCGACCGCGACGAAGTCACGCTTTCAGCCTGTTGCAGACTGCGCACGACCATCCAGGACAACCGCATGCTGCGCCACCCCGAATCCATGCGCTTCTGCGGTTTTCAGAACGTCACCATCAACATCCCGCAGGCTGCCTACCGCGCCGCGCGCGCCGCAGGCGAACGGTCCCTGGACGGCCTGTTTGACGAGTTGGACCGGACCATGGACCTGGCCGTTGAGGCGCACCTGCAAAAACAAACCAAAATTCGCGAGATGATGCGCGGCCCCGGTCACCCCCTCTACCAAATCGGCATGGAAGCCTGCGACGGGCGTCCATACGTGGAACTGGACAAAGCCACCTACATCCTTGGCCTCATCGGCGTCAACGACACCGTCAAATTCCTGACCGGAGAAGAGCTGCACGACAGCGACGAGGCCATGAACCTGGGGCTTAAAATCGTCGCCCACATGTATCTGAAGACCAAGAAGTTGGCCGAGAAGCATGGTCTCAAGTTCAGCCTTGAGGAATCGCCCGCGGAAAGCGCGGCGCGCCGTCTGGCCAAGACCGACCTGATCTACTTCCGCGACGAAGCGCAGGCCAGCATCCAGGGCGGCGAAGAGAACGCCTACTACACCAACTCGATCCATCTGGCCCCCGCCGCTCCGGTGTCCCTTATCGAGCGCATTCGCCAGCAGTCGAAATATCACAGCCTGATCGAATCCGGCGCGATCACCCACGCCTTTGTCGGCGAGGAGCGTCCGGCGGCGGACTCCATCGCCCGCCTGATGCGCGAAGTATTCTTCCGCACCCAATCGGCCCAGGTTACGATCTCGCCCGAGTTCACATACTGCAACGAGTGCAACCACAACGCCCGCGGACTGCAAGAAACCTGCGAGCAATGCGGTTCGGAAAACGTGGTCGGCGAAACCCGCGTAGTCGGATACTTCAGCAAAATTCAGAACTGGAACAACTCCAAACGCTACGGCGAGCTGGTCGCGCGTCAGCAGGGACGGTACGCGGTCGAAACCGCGGACTCCGCGGCGGACATTGCTTCGCAAGATTCGGCGGACACGGTGGTGACCGCGGCCGAAGCCGTCACGGCCTGATCCTTTGACGGAATTTACTGCGGCGCCCGCCGGCCGGCGGGCGCCCCCTTACGACAATCTCAAACGGAGGAACACGCAAATGTCGAAAAAACCCTATCGAATTACCGTCTTTGGAAAACCCGGATGCGACAAGTGCAAAGTGCTCAACGAACGCATCGACAAATTGCTGACCGACGACAAGTTCGCAGATTTTGAAAAAGTCTACCTCGGACTCGACAGCGAGGACGGACTGGTGGAGTTCTGCAACGTCGAATCCATCAATCCCCAACGAATTCCCGCCTTCGTCGTCAGCCGTTTCGATGCCGCCGCCAACCGCTACGAACCTATTTTGCGGACTCCGCAATCCGACAAAAAGGAGGCAAGCAACCCCGCCAGCCTCTACGCGGTAGTCGGGCTGCAAACCGACTACAGCGGCAGCGGCACCATTCCGCCACGCATGATCACAACCGTCCTTAACGAGGCGCGCGCGACATCATGACGCCCCTGCCCGACGAGACATCGGTCTACGGATTCCTCCAGCGTCCGTCGCTGGTGGATTTTCCCGGACGGCTGGCCGCAGTGTTCTTCACCTCCGGATGCAACTTCGCCTGCGGGTTTTGCCACAATGCCGGGTTGCTCCAGCGGAAGCAAAAAGGACTGTCCGCCGAGCGCCTGCGCCACGCCGTCCGCCGGTTCCGAACGCGCGACTGGGTGGACGGCGCAGTCATCACCGGCGGCGAGCCCACTCTCTGCGACGACCTGCCCGCCATCATCGAGATGCTCCGCGGCGAAGGCCTCGCCGTCAAACTGGACACCAACGGTTCCCGTCCCGAGATCCTGCGCAACCTTCTGCCCCGTGTGGACTGCGTGGCCATGGACGTCAAATGCAGTTTGCAAACCTACCCGAAACTGGCCGGATTCAACAGCGCGGAGACCGTCAAGG
This sequence comes from Verrucomicrobiota bacterium, assembly GCA_048616755.1. GTDB lineage: Bacteria > Verrucomicrobiota > Lentisphaeria > Oligosphaerales > CAZSBQ01 > CAZSBQ01. Next base: position 2,860 of record JBMCIU010000082.1, on the reverse strand, counting down.
AATCCATCGCCCTGATTATGGCCGCGGACTGCGAGCACGAATTCCGCACCACCGTCATTGAATCGGTCCACTCCGACGAGGAAATGAGCGCCGTCGGCGACCTCATCCGTGGCGCTCGCTCGTATACGCTTCAGCCGTTCATTCCCCGCGACGACCTGCCCGATCCGCTCCTGCGGGCCGTGCCGCGCACCACACCCGACCGCATGAAACAGCTGCAAACGTTAATGATCCCCTACGCGGAATCCGTCACCATCAAAGGCGCATGAACCTATTGCACGCCCCTCACAACGATGAACTCCCGCACAATCTCTGAGCGCAACATGCCCTTTTGGGATCACCTGGAGGAACTGCGCTGGGTAATCCTCAAATCCTTGCTGGCCCTGGTCGTCGGCATTGCCGCGGCATGGCGTCTCGGCGATCCGCTGTTCGAGCTGTTCCGCCGCCCGCTGGAGGATCTCAGCGGACCGGTGGGCCTAATCATGATCACCCCACTGGAGGGGTTTTTCCTCCGCTTTCGACTCAGCGTTGTTGGCGGCGGCCTACTGGCCTCGCCGTTCATATTGGGCTTTGTTTGGTCGTTCATCGCTCCCGGTCTGGTTGGCCGCGAGCGCCGGATCATTTGGACGGGCCTACTCATCGGCCTGGCGTTTTTCTGTCTTGGCGCCTTTCTCGGCTACCTGATGCTGTCGGTGGCCCTGCCGTTTTTGCACTCGTTCAGCCTGGAGGGTGTCGACAACCGCTGGTCGGCAAACAGCTACTTGGGCTTCTGCATTCACCTCATGCTGGGGGCCGGCGTAGTCTTCGAAGTGCCTGTGGTTTTGATGATCCTTGTGCGACTGGACATTCTGAGCGCCTCCTTTCTCCGCCATGGCCGGCCGTACGCCTACGTCATCGCGTTCATCCTGGCGGCTATCCTGACCCCGCCTGACGTAATCACCCAGATTCTGGTCGCCCTGCCCCTGTTAGTGACCTTCGAGCTCAGCGTACTCTACGCCACTTGGCGCGAAGGCGGAAAGGCAGTAGAGTAGCTACCCACACAACCACCCAGCGAGGTACATCATGATGCCCGGCCCTAAAGAATGGTTCTTCATCTTCCTCATCATCCTGTTGATTTTCGGCGCCAAGCGAATTCCGGAAATCATGCGCGCCCTCGGCAGAGGACTCGGCGAATTCCGCAAAGCGCGAGACGACTTTGAGGAAGCGCTCAGCTCGTCGACATCCGAACGCGACAACACCGAAAAACCGCCCGCGGAATCGACCGAAAATACGCGAAAAACCAACGACGAAACCAACGACGAAACCAACGACAAACTTGACCACAAACCTTCTTCATCCGCGTGAAGACGGCTGCCTCCCACGAGACCCAATCATGCCGGACAAGGACTCATTGGACGCATTGCGGCAAGAGCTGGAACGTCGGCTTCAAGCGGCCCGACATGCGGAGGGATGCTGGCGCGGACGACTGTCCTCAAGCGCACTGGCCAACGCCTTGGCCTGCATCGCTCTCCGGGACGCGCCGTCGGACGCCGACAGCCGCGTCGCCGTAGAGCGCGGTATCGGCTGGCTTTGCGACCATCGCAATGCCGATGGCGGCTGGGGCGACACCCCGAACAGCCCGAGCAATCTAACCACCACCCTGCTGTGCCGCGCCGCCCTGCGCCATTGCGGAGTCCGCAGAAATTCGCGCGTCGCCGATTCCGCACGCGCATCCGCGGCGTGGACTGCCGCCGTTTGCGGCGCCGCGGAGGGCTCGGCCCTAGCACCATTCGTTCGCAAACAATACGGACGCGACCGCACGTTTGCGGCCCCCATCCTCGCGATTTGCGCTCACACCGGACTGCTCGGCGAAAACGGCTGGCGCGTTGTGCCGTCGCTGCCCTACGCCCTGGCGCTTGCGCCTGCGCCGCTATACCGTTTTCTGCACCTGAGCGTAGTCAGCTACGCCCTTCCAGCGCTGATTGCCGTGGGCCTGATGATCGACTGCGGTCGCTGCCATCGAGGCAGCACCCTGCGCGCGGCACTGCGTCGGAAGATCGCGCCGCGACTGGTAAAAAAACTCACGGCCATGCAGCCATCCTCGGGCGGCTTTCTCGAGGCCATTCCGCTCACCGCCTTCGTGGCCATCGGCCTGACAGCCGCCGGCCACGGCGCCTCCCTCGCGGTCGCAGCCTGCACGGATTTTCTGCGGACCGGACAACGGCAGGACGGCAGTTGGCCCATCGATACCGACTTGGCAACCTGGCTGACCGCGGAAGCCGTAAAAGCATTGCCGGCCAACGACGAAATCGACGCGGATGAGCACAACCAAACGGTCGCCTGGCTGCTTGACCAACAGTTTAACGCACCGCACCCGTTCACCCGCGCCGCGCCGGGCGGCTGGGGCTGGACCGACCATCCCGGCGCTGTTCCGGACGCCGACGACACGGCAGGCGTCCTGCTGGCACTGCACCGCCTGGCGCCGGACGCTCCCGAGGCAAACGCCGCCGCCAAGCGAGGAATCGAATGGCTGCTAAATCTACAGAATCGCGACGGCGGGATCCCCACCTTCTGCCGGGGATGGGGACGCCTGCCCTTCGACCGCAGCTGTCCCGACATCACCGCCCACGCCGCAGCCGCAGTCGCCCAATGGCTACCCCGTCAGAACAACCTTGTCCGCAATCGCGCCGCGCGCTTCCTGCGCCGCAGCCTCGCGTATCTGCGCAAAACGCAGGCTGCGAACGGCAGCTGGACTCCCCTGTGGTTCGGCAACCAGGCCGGGCCCAATCACGCGAATCCCGTCTTCGGCACTGCCCGAGTGCTCTGCGCCCTCGCCATCCCCGCGACGCAATCGCTTCTGCAAACACCGCACTCGCGAAGGGGC
>JBMCIU010000081.1:0-7409 GCA_048616755.1 Verrucomicrobiota bacterium | reverse complement strand
CGATCTGCGGCCCGAGCCGGACGAGTTTCTGCACCGGCTGGTACCCGCATACCCGCGGACACCGCAGCCAGGAGACATTGATCGAGCCCCACGAACCGCACCTGTTTCAGTACCTCAAGGATGCCGGGTACACCAACGTCTGGTGCGGCAAGAACGACATGCTGACCGACGAGACCATCGCACAATCCGTCGACATCCGTCTCTCCCCCAAACGGCGACCAACGATCTGGGGCAAGAACCCCTATGACGAAGAGGATCCGCGCTTTTATTCCTTCTACCACGGCGCGATGGACGGCGCGATGGAAGACCATCGGGATGTCCAAAACGTCCGCGCCGCCCAGGAATTCCTGCGCAATGCGCCCCCCGAACCCTTCTGCCTCTGGGTCAATACCACCTTTCCCCATCCGCCATACGCCGCGCCCCACCCGTACGCAACCATGTACGATCCCGATGAGATGGACGCCCCGATCAACGCCGGCGAGTACGCCGGCATGCCCGCCTTCATGGCCGCGCTCAATAAATACAGCCGCATGGACCGGGTGGGCGCCGAACACCTCCGCAAAATGCGCGCGATGTACTGCGGCATGGTCTCAATGGTCGACGACCTTATCGGCGACCTGACCGAAACCATGCACGAATCCGGACTGGCCGATTCGACAGCCATGTTTGTCACCAGCGATCACGGCAATTTCACCGGCGACTACGGCCTGGCAGAAAAATGGCACACCGCCTACCAGGACGCCATCGCACGCGTCCCCATGGCCGTCCGCCTGCCCGGCGGCGAAGGACAACACGGCACCACCGACGCCCTGGTCCAGCACATGGACGTCTTCGGAACCATCCTCGACCTGTGCGACATCGCACCGCGCTGGCATCACCACGCCCGGTCGATGCTGCCCATCCTCAACGGTGAGGCGGAGTCGATCCGCGCAGATGTCCTGGCCTGCTCCGGCACCAACCAGCCCCTCGAAGAGCCGCACCTGTGCGGACGCGAAAAGCTCATGGAAACCCCGAAAGATGGCCCCTACTACAGCTTCGTGCGTGTATTTGCCGAACAACCGCAGGCCGCATCCCTGACCTTTATGCTGCGCACCGACCAGTGGAAATACGTCTGGCGACAGCACGATACCGAGGAGCTGTACGACCTCGCCGCCGATCCGGAGGAAACCCATAACCTGCTATACGAAAACCCCGACCGGGTTGCCGCACAGTACAACGAGATGAAGTCCCAACTCTTGGCCCGCATCGCCGAAACCTGCGACGTCATGCCGGGAGGGTAAAATCAGAGATCTTGATTCGCAATATTTCGTGTTTTCGCAACGCCGTCGGCCGCGATGCCTCGGCGATCAAAATGTGATGTTGTTTTTGCGTGGGCGCTTACGCTTGGGTAGAGCATTTTGCAGAAAAATGACGGCGCCGCCGGAATATTGAATTTTTGATATTGGCTTTTCCACAAGTTCAAGAGTAATATTGCGCCCAACATTTCAGCCGTTTCGACCTTTTTGGAGAGGCTCAGAGCAGCGTGCGGCGGACGCGCTGGAGTTCGGCCTCGGTTTCCTCGGTGAGCTCGTTGATGATTTCCTGCACCGGCTGAATTTTGTCGACCAGGCCGACGGACTGTCCGGCCATCAGGGAACCGCTCTCAAGATCGCCGTCCTGCACCGCGCGCCGCAGCGCGCCCATCCAGAACTTTTCGACCTCGACCTGTGCGTCCTCCCGGCTGATTTCCTCGTTGTTCAGCTTGTGGATCAACTCCATCTGCAGTTCCGAGAAGGTGTCCAGCCCCTTGTTGCGGAGTGCGCGAACCGCGACCACGGGCAGGCGGCTGTCAAACTGCGGCGTGGATACCGCATCCCGGGCGTTCGCGCGCAGAAATCGTTCCTTAAACTTGTCGTGACAACAGCTTTCCTCGGCGACAGCGAAGCGCGTGCCGAGCTGCACCCCCGCGGCGCCCATCAACAGCAAATGCGCGCACATGCGACCGGTGCCAATGCCGCCGGCAACAAACACCGGCACATTGTCAACCTCGAAAAGCACCTGCTGAAGCAGCACACTCAAGCTCACGTGCCCAACGTGGCCGCCGGCCTCCATGCCTTCGAGCACGATGGCGTCAGCGCCGTAGCGGATCATTCGTTTGGCGATCGACAACGTCGAAGCAAAGCACATCACCTTCGCACCCCGCTCTTTGGCCACGGCAATCTCCTCCTTGCGCGGAAAGCTGCCGGCGAAGATGACAAAGGGCAATTCGTGGTGTTTGACCAGCTCGAGATGCTGCTCGTAGACGGGGGCGATGGTGATCAAATTAACGGCAAAGGGGCGGTCGGTGAGCGCGCGGGTTTCGTGGATCTGCTGTTCCAGAATGTCGGGGGGCGTATTGCCGCCTGCAAGGCAACCGAATCCGCCGGCGTTGTTCACCGCCGCCACCAGGCGCGGATCGCTGACCCAAGTCATCGCCCCGCACAAAAAGGGAACCTCGCACCCTAGAAATTCGCGGCCGCGGGCAAAAAACTTGTCGGACAATCGCTGTTCGTTCATTTCATTGTCTCCTGCTGAATTTGGCTTAACCGATGCCGTCGGACGCTCTATACGGCTCGCGTCGGGCGGTTACCCTTCGCCGAACTTCTCTTTGGCGGCCCATAGTCCGAGAGCGGGATTGCTGATATAGAAGAAGCGTTCGCCGTCGGGGAGAGTCGCCCAGCCCGTTTGGCGGTCTTCGGCAAGATAGCGCTCCGTCATGGCATGGACATCGCCATACTCGTACCCCACGGATTCGACTTCCTCGCGCGACAGATGCCCGGGGCAGTAAGTAACCTTGAAGCGGCCCTCGGACGATCCGTGGATCAGGTGAGCGGCCGCGGAGAGATTGCCGGCCAAATCGGGATTGTCCTTCACAAACTGCATAATCTCCGGGGTGGTACGATAGCCGTAGCGTCGAATCAGGGCGTCGATTTCCCGATCTTCGCCAAATTCGCGCACTCCTGGCGCGATAATCGTCAATTCGGCATCGTCGGCCAGCGCCATGCGCGTACGGTAAATGGCCTTGTTGCCCAGCCACGTGCTCTGGAATTCATCCTCGTCCAGAAAGACTACCGCACGATCCACCGGTTCATCAAGCAAGGTGACATTGACTTGGCGCGCCAGCGCGGCGGCTTTGCGGAAGCACTCGTCGTCGCCCTCGCCCACGTACAAGCCGCGGAGCACGTTCTTGCCTGCGGCGTCCGGCCCGATAACCGTCAGGAAAAACACCACGGGCAAATTCTTGGCGAAGTGCTCCATACCGTAGTTGAAGATTCGCCGCAGCGGCGTGTCGGCGCGCCCCATCATGCGCTCCATCCCATAGGCGGCGCCAATGAAATGACTTTCGTTAATCCCCTTCGAACCGCCGGTGCCGACGAACAAATTCTTCGCGTGGTTAGCCATGCCGACGACCTCGTGGGGAACCACTTGGCCGATGGACAGGACCAAGTCGTGCCCTCCCTCCCAGATGTGGCGGTTGATCTGGCACGGCCAAGGCTTGTAGTAAATGCCTTCGGTAGCCTCGCGCACGTACTCGGCGGGGACCTCGCCTGCGGTGATCACATCCTTGCGCCAGTCATGCACACGAAACAGATCGCGAGGAATATCGGGGTACATGCGGTCAAGCTGCGCAGCGCTCATCGGAGCATGGGTGCCCAAGGCGGGCATAATATCGGTCAATCGCTCGCCGTAATAGCGATAAACAGCTCCGGTAATATCGCCGGCCCGGCTGTTGAACCGGGTAAAATCCGGCGGCACCGCCATCACCCGACGCCGATCGCCCAGCGCGTCCAACGCGGCAAATACCGCCTCGTCAAGTTCCGCGGAGGAAATCTCCACATCCGCCCCGCCTCGTTCAAAAATCATGCTCATGTCCAATAAACCTTGTTATGCATTCGAGTTGTCGACGCGATTTCGCAACATTCACATCATACCGGCAATGTAGCGTTTCCCTCAACTGTGACAAGAACAAAGCAGCACACGCCTCCCTAAACAAAATTCTAACCATTGCGGGTCTTTCGGCTGGTATTTCGGATATATGTTTGCAGTATTTCAAGAAACAAATGAGGATTAGTCCCCTACTCCGCGCATGAACTGACCGGATGGAGCACGGTGCGGAGGTTTACGAAAAAACAAACTCGGGAACGGGCCGCATGAAAAGCAAAGCCGACCTGCATGTGCACAGCAAGTATTCCTGCCGACCCAGCGAATGGATTCTCCGCCGGATTGGCGCGCCCGAAAGCTTCGTCGAACCGGAAGAGGTCTACCGTCGCGCCAAGGCCAACGGCATGGACTTCGTTACCATCAGCGACCACAATTGCATTGACGGCGCACTCGAAATAGACCAGTACCCCGACACTTTTCTCTCCGCGGAACTGACTACCTACTTTCCCGAAAACCGCTGCAAAATTCACTGCCTGGTCAGCGGCGTCACCGAACCCCAGTTCGAGCAGCTGCAGGAGGCCCGCGAAAATATCTACGACCTGCGACAATGCCTGCAGGACAACGGCATCGTTCACACCATCGCCCATCCGCTGTTCGCCATCAACGACCGTCTCAACACGGAGCTGGTGGAAAAGCTGCTGGTCATGTTCAATCGCTTCGAAGCGGTCAACGGCACGCGCTATCCGCGAGCCAACGAGCTGTTCACCGTGATCGCCGAGAATCTCACCCCCGACCTGATTGCCCGCATGGCCGACAAACACGGCATCGAACCCGCCGGCCAGCATCCGTGGCGAAAATCCTTCACCGGCGGCAGCGATGACCACAGCGGACTCTATGTGGCCAGTGCCTACACCACCACCGAACAGGCGGAAACACCCCAGGAGTTCATCGCCAACCTTGCCTCCGGGCTTCACCGCAACGCGGGCATCAGCGGTTCCAGCCTGAAGCTGGCCCACAGTTTCTACCTTATCGCCTACAGCTACTATAAAACCCGCTTCATGGACCACGACGCAAGCGGAAAACCCAACCTGCTGGGCGCACTCATGCAAAAACTCATCGAATCCCCTCCGCAGAAAAAACCCGCGGAGGGCACAGTCAAGCGCCTCGCCGCTCGAATCGTCCGTCCGTGGAAAACGCGCAAGCTAAACCCCGTGGAGCGCTCGCTGGTAAGCGAATTCACGCGCCTGTTCGACGACGAGTCTCTCGAGTCGGTCGCCTCCGGAAAACAGCCCCTGGATCGGCGCAGCTTCCAGATGGCCTGCGAGGTCAGCCAGGAACTGGGCTGCGGATTCCTCAAGCAGTTCGTCGACCGCGTGCAGGCCGGCTCGCTGATGGAAAGCCTGCAGACCCTCGCCTCGCTCGGCCCGGTGGCCTGCAGCATCGCCCCGTACCTGGCCGCATTCCGCACCCAACACAAGGACGAATCCTTCCTGCAGGAGCTGGCGACGCGCTTCGACAGCGCCCGCCATCTAACCCTGCGCAGTCAACGCAAAGCATGGTTCGCCGACACTTTCGACGCGGACAGCGAACAGGGAACCACAACCCGCCGCATCGTGGACGATGCTCGCAGGCAAGGCCAGGAAATCACGGTCTTTACCTGCCTGCCGAACTCCGCTCTGCACACGGTGAATTCATTCAACCACCACAACTTCACTCCCGTGGACACCTTCGAGCTTCCGGAATGTCCGAACGTGCACCTGGCATTTCCGCCGTTCTTGGAAATCATTGAGCACATCGAGCGCCTGCGCGTCTCCGAGATCATCATCTCCACGCCAGGGCCGCTCGGTCTCACCGCCCTGTTGGCGGGCAACCTCCTTGGCCTGCGCACAGTCGGGCTCTATCAAGCCGACTACCGCGAAATGGTCCGCCGCCAAACCGAAGACGACGACATCGCTCAACTGGCATGGAAATACATCTGCTGGTTTTACGGTCAACTGGACACCCTCCGCGTTTCCAATGCGAGCTTCGCAAAACAATTCGTCCAATCCGGGTTCGATCCGGACACCGTCAGCGTGCTGACCGATTTCGCTCCCGATGCTCTCCCGACGGCGGACGCACAGCCGCAACCCCCAACGCTGCACCGAAAATGCGCATAACCCTGGCGAGCGAAACCTTCTTTCCGCAGGTAAACGGAGTCTCGCGCACCCTGGAACAGCTCGTCGCCTTTCTTAACCACAGCGGCGACCAAGTCCAGCTGCTTGCGCCCTGCTACAAACAGGGCGCACCGCAATCCGCGGCACTGTCGAGCATGCACGCCTATCCCGCCTGGCAATTGCCCTTCTACCGCGAAATCCACCTGCCGCTTTGCAGCCGCAAGACCGTGCAGTCCCACATCGAGCAATTCAACCCGGACGTAGTTCACGTCGCCACCGAGGGTCCCCTTGGCTACAAGGCCCTGCGAATCGCCAAAAACATGCGGTTGCCGCTGGTCACCTCCTATCACACCAACTTTTCGCAATACATGCAGTGCTACGGCGCCGCCATCCTGTCGGGAGGACTGTGGAAATACCTGCGCTGGTTCCACAACAGCGGCGAATGCACGCTGTGTCCCTCCGATTCGATCCGCGAAATCCTGGCCGAAAAACGCTTCAACAACCTGATCGTCTGGGGCCGCGGCGTGGATTGCCAACAATTCAATCCAGACAAACGCAGCGAAGACATCCGCCGAGAACTCGGCGTCGAACCCGGCGAACAACTCCTCGCCTACGCCGGACGAGTGGCCAACGAAAAAAACCTGACCATGCTCATCGACGCCTTCCAAACGCTGCCCGAAACCGTAAAGGCAAAACTCGCAATCATCGGCGACGGCCCCATCCGCGAAAAACTCCGGCACCGTTCGGACCAACGCATCCTCTACCCCGGCTACAAACACGGAGAAGAACTTGCGACACTCTACGCCTCCTGCGACCTGTTTGTGTTTCCCTCGCTCACCGAAACCTTCGGCAACGTCATGCTCGAAGCCATGGCCGCGGGCCTGCCCGTGCTGGCCTACAACGTCCCCGGCCCCAAGGATGTCGTCCGACACGGCCAAACCGGAGCCTTGGTCGACGAAGTCAGCTCCCCCGCCCTCGCCGACGCGCTGCTGGAACTGCTGGCCAAACCCCACGAGCTTGCCGCCATGGCCACGGCCGCACGTACCCATGCCGAATCGCAAACCTGGGCCGCCGTCAACAACATCGTCCGCAATGCATACCTTAACACCCAAGCCAAAACAACCTCCTGACCGCCAAAAGGGCGGCAGGCATCCCTGCCTGCCCTAATAAAGTGCGGCAGGCATCCCTGCCTGTCTCGCCAAGGCTTCCACCGTGCCCAGGCTCGACGCACCAAGCCGGGGCGCGGAGGCCGCGCCCCATACCCAGTACAAGCCGGCGCCCCCGACGGCCAAGCACCAAGTTGACAAGCCCTCCCGGTTGACTAAGGTATAGGTACTGAGGCTTGGCCTCCAAGAC
>JBMCIU010000080.1:0-7426 GCA_048616755.1 Verrucomicrobiota bacterium | reverse complement strand
AGCGCGCCGCGGTAGATGCTCGGCACGGCGGCCAGCGCTTCGTCCTCCTCCACCCAGCGGTCCAGCACCGTCAACCCGGCGATGGCCCAGCGCGAGGTATTGACGACGATTTCAGATACAGCCGGACTGTCCCACGGCTTATGTCGAGTGCCGGGGATCTTGATCGGCGTGCCATTCACGTAGCCTTGGAACCGACCGGCCTCGGCATCCCAGGTGTAGCAGACGTGCAGCCACTGCGGACCGGGCAGGCCGGGCACCTCCAGGCTGCCCATCCGCGGATTGCGCGGGACCTCCCAGACGATGCCGCCGTAGCCGCTGTACCACCAGATGTTAAGCTTGCCGATGCCGGGCAGTTCGAGGATTGTGCCGCCATCGGTCTCGACATCCGGGCCGTTGATAATCGGGGAGTCGAGTCGGAACCAAGTCATGACGGTGCCGCGGGGGCCGACCGGTTTGTCGAGTTTTACAGTGACCGGGTTGTCGCCGCGATAGGCGTCAATGCCCGCCCAAGGGCCGGGCGCTACCGGTAGATCCGCCGGAATGATGTGCTTGTCTTTTTGCATGGCTAAGGTCCTTTTTTTCTCTCCAAGTAACTTTTCGGAATGCTGAACAACGTACTTGCACTATACACGGGCGCTCTTGTTACTCCACATCGATCGCGAAAATTTTGACGATTTTTTCGCCCCAGCTGGAATCGACCGTCAGCTTAAGCGCACTGGCTTCGACTCCGGACAGATCAAGCCTGACCAGGCGTTGATGATTGTCGGTTACCTCTGCCGCTTCGCGCCATGTGCCGGCATTGTCCGCAACCTCCACCCGGAAATTTCGAACCAACGCGGGGGGCAGGGAAGCAGGCGGCAGGTCGAGCGGTCGCATGGCGGGCATATTGTGGTAGTTACCCTTCAAATCGCTGTCAAAGACCAGGCGCAAGCCCTGCAGCCGACGCGGTTGTTTAAATCTGATTTCAAGAGTTCCTCCCATCTCGGTTTTCCAGGCATTGTCGACGTCCTCAAACGGGCGATCCACACCGGAGCGCAGAAGCTCGGGATCGCCCTGGTCGGAGATCAGCTCGGCAGCTTCGAGCACCGGGCCGATCGTTCGCCGATACCAAGGCAGAAAACAGTCATCGCGCAGAAGCTGCTGCTGCAAATCTTCAAGGTATATTTCCCCCACGCCTCGCGGACTTGACTTGTGCTTTGACGCCAGACTGGCAGCGGTGCCGACGGCTTGGCCTATAACCGCGCAAGTCGCCATCACCCGGGTAGCGCTCATCGCCGCATGGGTGGCGCTAATGTTTCGACCTGCAAAGAACAGATTCTCGATATTTCGGGAATACAGGCAGCGATACGGAATGCCGAACGGCGATGGCGCCGGATAATGAGTGGTCGGATTTCCCGGATGTCGGAAACCGGCCGGATGGTGATCATCCATCGTCCAACCGCCATAGGCTACGATATCATGGAACCGGCCTTCAGCCTCAACGTCATTTTGAGTTAAAACATGATCCCCGATATAGCGGCGACTTTCCCGTTTGCCGGGCAGAAACCCGACCCAGTCCAGGACCCAGTTTTCCAGTCCGTGCTCCCCCCGGTTCTTGACGTGATCCCAAACTCCGTAGGCAATCTTGAGCAATTCGTCGCGATTCTCCTCGGCGGCATGCACTGAATCAGCTTCACCGCCGATCTCAAGCCACCAGAAATTGCTTCGGATCCCATGATCCCGATTCGGCAAATCCTCGTCCGAGTCATAGCGATAAGCCCACGGCGGCGGACAAAACCGTTGCGGCCGCTCTGTTTCGCGGGCCTGAATCAGGCAGCTCATTCCCATGCTCCGGTCGTCCGTCTCTGCCGGCGCGATGGATTCATTGAATTCGGAAGAGGCCTCCCGACCCAGTCGAAATTCAGCCCCGGAAAGCGGCGCCAGGATACTGTCTCCGGAACAATCCGCAAAATATTGGGCCTTGACAATATGCCAGGTCTCGGTCGTCAACTGCCAGGCCTCAACCGCATCAATCCGTTCCCCCGCCATCCGCGCGTTCGTGCAGCTGCAATTAAGGAACAAGGTGAGGTTTTCCTGAAACGCGACCTTCTCGTACAGCAGCGCGTCCCACTGAGCATAACTGTATTCCGGATTGCGGAAGCGATTCTCCAAAAGAATCTCCTCAATGATTCCGGTCTCCCGCATATTTTTGCCGTGCGCCCCGCAAATCCACATCCGGATTTCACTGGAGGCGTTGCCCCCGAGCACCGGCCGATCATGGATCAGAGCCGTTTGTATGCCATGTCGGGCCGCCGCGACGGCGGCACACATGCCGGCCAGACCGCCGCCAATTACACAAAAATCAAAAGAATGATTCAATGTCTTCATTTGTTCTAGCTTCCTTTCCGCGGAGGCCGCGGATATTTGCGCAAGTTGCTCCAATCCCAACCGCGCACGTTATTGCACGCTTCCCTTGGCCTTGTTGACCAGCAAGCGCAGGCGGCTGGTATCGGAGACAATTTTTCCGGCGAGGACGTCGGCTTCAGTAAAGCGGGCCAGGAGGATTTCCGGCTGGTCCCAGCGGCTGCGTTCGTAGGAGACGTAGATGGTCCCGTTGCCGCCCTGAAAGCCGAACGGATAGGAGCAGGGGCGCTCGTCCAGCATCAGGCCGCCCTCCCATGTCTCGCCTTCATCCCGGGACAGGTAGGCCATCATATGCGAGCGGCCCGTCTTCGGCGATTTCGGCACCTTGTGGTCGGAGACCCAGTCAAGAGTCCCGTGCTTGACCAGCAGCCAGTTTCCGGAATCCAGCTTCATGAACACGAAGCGCGAATCGGTGTGCGGGATGCCGTTGGGCTTCTGTTGGGTCCAGGTTTGGCCGCCGTCGCTGGATTCGCACTGCAGGAAGGAGGACTCGTGACGATTGAAGATGACGAGATCGCCGTTGGAGCGTTCGACGATCATGTACTCGTCGAAGTCGGGATCCTTGTCGGCGTGCAGGGGGCCGCCAAGCTCGAAGGTCTTTCCCCGGTCCCGGGAGATCAGCGGCCGGGAGGGATAGTCGTCCCCGCGCACCCAGCATCCGGTCGGGAGCATCCAGGTCCCGTCGGCCAAGACGGTCGGGGTGGTCAGCAGGTTTTGCTCGTCGACGATCTTGCGGGGCGCCGACCAGTCGGGTTCGGCCGCGTCGGGATTGGCGGATATGATCGCCCACAGGGACGAGTGGGGCTTGACAAGCCCCTCCGGGTACTGGCTCCAAAAGATCCACAGCTCGCCGGTGGGGGCTGCCCAGGCGGTGACGTGGTCAGTGCGGATGGGGCCGTCGCGGTCGGTGTCGAAGACAATGCGCGGCGACGACCAGGTCTCGCCATCGTCGTCGCTGGTAACCACGATGCCGTAGTTTTCGTTTCCTTCCCCGGTCCCGCCGCTGGAGAACCCGCACCACAGACGCCCGCCCGGCGTTCGGGTAATGCTCGATGCGATGCCGAAGCGGCGGTTCTCATCGCCATATTCCGGGCCGGGTTCGAAGATCACGCGCGGCACCGGCTGCTGGGTGCCGGCGACATCGACAACTTCTGATTCCTGCCTTGCCGGGTTGGGGTTGCGCATAGGGTCTCCGTTTGTAGTTGAAAGGCAAAAAAACAAAAAACCGGCGGCAATCGCGCCGGTTCGGCTTATCGATGATTTCATTTTTGCACTCCGGAATCGTTGAAGTTCTTGTTTTTGGGCGGAGTCTCAGCGACAATTAATGATCGATCAGTGTTTCCAATTGCGAGTAGTAGTCGTTCGGCGGAGTTGCCTGGTCTTCCCAGGTGTCGGGGTATGTGGGCATTGTTCGGTAGACCGTTTCGTTGATAGTCAATTGGACGCTGCCGTCGGCGCGTGCGATGTTCCAACCCGGCGCCTCGGAGTGCGCTACATAGCCATAGCGCTCGAAGAGATCCATAATCATGATCTCGTTCGGCTCGAAGTCCTTGATACGCGTGTTGCGGCGCTTGCCGGGTTCATTGCCGATAGTGTGCGGATTGAAATCATAGCCGCTGCGAATCGTCAAGGGGCCCGTGGCGTTCAATCCGTCGCCGGGGGCGCCGCTAAAATCCGCCACGGTCGGCCACGGATCGCTGTAGGGAGCCGGGGTAAATGCAATGTGTGACTGGGACGGGCAGAAAAAGACGTCCGGAGCTGTGATGTTCCCGGTTTCGTACAGCCACCCCAGGTTCTGCCAACCGTATTGGGTATACATGTATCGGGCGACGAACGTGCTGTGCATCCTGTTTACACTGGAATCGGTGGAGTAAGGGGGCAACCCGCCATCGGTATCGGAAGCATACATCGAAACTCCCTGCACCAGCTGCGACAGATTGGAGGCGCAGACCACTCTCAGAGCTTGCTCGCGCGCATTGCCGAGCGTAGGCAAAAGCAACGCCGCGAGTATTGCGATGATCGCAATCACGACAAGAAGCTCTATGAGGGTGAAGGGGTGTTTCGAATCGGGCTGCATTGCTCTGCCTTGCTGGTTTTCTGCGCACGGGGGGCCGCAGTGGCGGCCTGGGATGGCGGCCTGGGATGGCGGCCAATAATGGCCGCCCGCAGTAACTATGGCCGCCCGCAGTAACTATGGCCGCCCGCAGTACTGCGGGCGGCATTGTTGCCGCGCATCCTGCCGCGCATGCCCGGAGGCAATGCCGGCGGCTGAAAGCCGAAGGTGCGATAGCTCCCTCCAACCTACGCCCGACGAGGCCGGCGCTTCAGCAACGCAACGCCGCCGAGGACCAGAAAGATGAACGAGCCGGGTTCCGGAATTTCGGTGAAACTCGCCATGGTCAGAGCGGAGAGATTGTAATCGCTGCCCTCATCGTCCCACGCCCAAGTTGTGGAGATATCCTGCGCGCTGTCGGAGCCCCAGTAGCTGGCGCCAAAGGCTGAATGTTCGCCACTTCCAAATTCATTCAGCAGGGTTCCTCCTGAATCTACCAAGCCCTTTGTGGTGAAGGTTTTTTTCCCGTCGGCTTCGGTCAGCGAATCGATGACGAAATCGCCCGAATCGACGGAAACCGGACCCGCCGTTAGGCTGGAATTTCCCCCTGATTCTTGCAAGTTGTTGGTGGCGGAAGCATCGAAAGCGACGGGACCGTTCTCACCGCTGAGCAGTATTGCATTCACCATGTAGCGGGTAAAGGCCGTGCCCCCTGTGTCGAACGTGATATCGCCGGTGCCGTTGGCGGGGTCGATATAGTAAATGCTGGAGTGCGCCGTATTTGTGTTGTCCCCGTCGCTATGCTCGAGATCTTCCGATACGGCCACCGTCATGGCGGCGCCACCGTATTTCACGTTGTTGATGCCGCTGCCGCTGCCGTTGTCGTGCTCCTGCCCGAACGAGACGACCAGCAAGTCATTCGTTGTAGTTGAGAAGTCGGTGATACTCACGGTCTGACTGCCGCCGTCACTGTCTTGTGCGACCGCCGGGGAGTCCGTGTAATTCACGAGCACCGCTCCCTGAGCCGCGGACCATACTCCGAATACACCCATCACTGTCAATGCGATTGTCAACCATGTTTTCATTGTCTTTCTCCTTTTTTTGAGGTTTTTCCGTCACTGTTTATTCGTGCCGTGTGCTACCGCAGCGGCATCAGATCACCGTATACCGAACTTCAACATACACCCGCATAGGTATTCAATTGTCTTACTATAATATCACATTGCCGCTTTGGCTAACAAAATTTGCCAACTTTGGTTGGATGGCGACAAGTTGGCGGGCGTTTTTTGGGCGGCCTTGTTCTCAAGGTCGGCGAGACGGCTGTCCTACTTGTTTTCGCTTGCGGCCATTGATCCTGCTGTGCGGTTACGGATTCAGGTCTAGATCAACATTTGTCCAGAAGTTTTGTTCGTTTTCGCGCGTATCGCCCGCGTCCTGACGCCACTTTTCCAAAGCTTCGCGCAAGGAGGCCAGGAGCGGCTGCTGTGCCGGATCGTCGGCGATATTGCGAATTTCGCAGGGATCGTTGCGCAAATCGAAGAGCTGCGTTGTTTGTTTTCCGTCGGCAAAATTTTCGATCAATTTGTGGCTTTTGGTGCGCACCGCCCGCTGGTAGGCGCGATACCCGTAATAATGCGAACTTCGCAAGTTCTTTCCCGGTTCCCGGATGGCCGGCAGCAGGCTCAGGCCGTCCACGGACTCGGGCACGGAGATCTTGAGGTAGTCGCAGAGGGTCGGAAAGAGATCCAACAGGTAACATTGGCTGTCGGTACGGACATCGGCGGGGATGCCGGGGCCGCGGAAGACAAGCGGAACGCGGATGCTGTGCTCGTAGAGGTTCTGTTTGCCCATCAGCCCGTGCTGCCCGACCGCGAGGCCGTTGTCGCCGGCGAAAACAATCAGAGTGTTGTCGTACTCGCCGCAGTCTTTGAGTTTTTGGACGACCCGGCCGATTTCGGCATCGGCATGCGAGATCATGGCATAATAATCGGCGATGTGTCGTCGGACGGCGTGCTCCCTCCGCGGCCAGGCTTCCAGGGCTTCGTCGCGCACATACAGCTCGCCATTGTCGAAGGGATGGCGGGGGAGGAAATTCTCGGGCAACGTCACGTTTTCGCTGGAATACATTTCCTCGAATTCGTTCGGGGAGTGGCGGGGATCGTGGGGCGCCACAAAGCTGAGATACAGAAAGAACGGCGCCGGTTCGCTTGCCTGCTTCGTTTGCCTGCTGTCGAGATAGTCTATGGCCGCATCCGCAAACATTTCGCTGGAATGCACGCCGCCGACCCCGATTTCGACGGGAAGCTTGGTGCACTTGTCCTCGGCCAGGATATAACCGGTTTCATGAGGATATTCCCCGCTGGGATCGTAATCGTGAACCGGGACGTTCCAATGCCCGCCATACTGCTGGTACCATCCGTCGGTAAAACCGAAAATGCGGTTGCCGTCCGCAAAGCCTCGCTGGAGCGAATTGCGGTCCTGATGCCATTTGCCAACGATGTGAGTGTGATACCCGGCATTGCGGAAGACTTCCGGCATCGTTGTTTGTTCGGCAGGAATCCGGGCGCCGTTGCCGTCCAGGCGGAAAAGATAGCGTCCGGTCATCAGCATTGCGCGGCTGGGCATGCAGACCGCCGGCGAGGTTCCGCCCATGATGGAGGCATTGGTGAAGGTGGTGCCCTCTTTTGCGAGCGCATCCAGGTTTGGGGTATGGATCTCGGGGTTTCCAATCACGCTGATGGTGTCGAAGCGGTGATCGTCGGTCAGGATAAACAGGATGTTGGGCTTGTTCATGATGAAATCTCCTCATGGCTAATTTGCAGCACTATAATGGTGAATGGTGAAACCGGAATGTTGAATCTGTGAAGAAACGCTGAATTAGAATACAGAGTTCAACATTCAACATTTAAGGTGCTACAGGATTTTTCGTGGGTTCGGAACGCCGGGCTGAAAGCCCGAACCATGCCCAGC
>JBMCIU010000079.1:0-7434 GCA_048616755.1 Verrucomicrobiota bacterium | reverse complement strand
GCCGGGCGGCTCCAGTTGGGGTAGCCTTTACCGCCCGAGGCCGGGCGGCTCCAGTACGCCCGAGGCCGGGCGGCTCCAGTACGCCCGAGGCCGGGCGGCTCCAGTTGGGGGTGGTTACAGTGCGTATCCCTCGGCATCAAAGAGGTGGAGAATTGTCGGATCGACGCCGAATTCGATTTTTTCGCCGATTTTGGGGCGCATTCCTGGATTGAGGCGGGCAACCATGGTTGAAGCGGTTTGTTTGCGCTCCTCTGATGGCGGGCGTTGGCTTTGGGCGTCTATGGCGCACAACGGGGCCGGACTGTCAAAATAGATAATTTCTTCGTGTCCCAGTTCTTCGGCAGCTCGCAATGTTGCGTGAAGCCGCCGTTTGGGCGCAACTGTTTCGGCGGGAACGAACGCTTCCGGTCGCAGTCCGGCGAAGATCGTTTTGCCTTCATTGTCCGGCAGGCTTTGCGGATTTCGCAATCGGTCCTTGGCCACGGGCAAAGTCATCGTACCCAAGCCAATGCACCATCCGCTGTCGTTGCTGGTCAGTTTTGTTTGGAAGATATTCATGCGCGGGCTGCCGATGAAGGAGGCAACGAAGGTATTGACGGGGTGGTCATACAGTTCCTGCGCGGGCGCCACCTGTTGCAGGAGTCCCTCCCGGAGCACCGCGACCCGTTGACCCAACGTCATAGCCTCCACTTGGTCATGGGTCACGTATACGGTCGTAATCCCGATGTTGCGCTGCAGTTCCGCAATTTCCGCGCGGATTTCCACGCGCAGTTTGGCATCCAAGTTTGACAAGGGTTCGTCCATCAGGAATACCAGCGGATCCCGCACGATTGCCCGGCCCATGGCCACGCGCTGACGCTGACCGCCCGACAATTCCTTTGGTTTGGCGTCGAGCTTGTCCGCCAAGCCCAAGAGGCGTGCCGCGCGCATCACGCGCTCGTCCCGTTCACCCTTGGGTATCTTCATCATTCGCAATGGGAATTCCAAGTTTTTCCGCACGTTCTTATGCGGGTACAGCGCATAGTTTTGGAAGACCATGGAAATGTTTCGCTGCTGGGGAGGGCGGCCGTCCACGGATTGGCCGTCAATCCGGATGCTTCCAGCCGTAGGTTCGGCCAGCCCCGCAATCAGGCGCAAGGCGGTGGATTTGCCGCAACCCGACGGCCCGACCAGGACGACAAATTCGCCGTCCTCAACGGTCAAGTTCAGATTCTTCAGAGCCTGCAACCCGCCGGTAAATGTTTTCGAGATGTTGTGCAGTTCAACGGTCGCCATAGTCGGTTATCCTTTGACTCCCGCACTGGCCACGCCGCGAACAAACCAGCGCTGAAATGCCAGGAAGACGATCAGTACGGGGGCAACCATCATAACACCGAATGCCATGATGTCGCCCCATTTGAGCGGCGGAAGGGTATGAAAATTGGCGATGGCAACCGGCAGCGGACGTACTTCCTCTCCGCTGGTCACCATCAACGGCCACAAAAACAGCCCCCAGTACATGAGGAACGTGATGATTGCCACAGTCGCGAAGACCGGCTTGGAGTTGGGCACAATCACTTCTGCAAAGGTACGCAAAACTCCCGCCCCGTCTACGCGGGCAGCCTCTTCAAGCTCTACCGGCAAACCATTGAAAAACGTGTAGAAAAGGTAGATGCCAAACGCATTCGCGATGAACGGTACGATTTGGGCAACGTAGGTGTCCCGCCAGCCGAACAACGTGACTTGATAGAAGAGCGGCACCGCAATCGCCTCCAGCGGCAGAATCATCAGTGACACGACAAACATCAGAGACAGGGTCCGCCCTCGCCAGCGCAGACGGGACAGAGCATACCCCGCCAGCGAATTGACCACCAGCCCGCAGGCGACAATGCTGCCGGTAATCAATAGAGAGTTGACGAAAAAACGGGTAAAGGCGGTTCGTCGGAAAACGTCCCGGTAGTTCTGCAGCGTCACCTCTTCCGGAAAGAATGCGCGCCAGCTGCCGGCCTGCGCAAGCACTTGGCTGTCCGGCTTGACACTGCCGACAATCATAAAGACAATCGGCGAAATGTAGAGCAAAACGGCGGCGATCAGAATTAGATATTGGCACAGCTCGATCCATTGTGAACGGTTGCGGTATCGACTCGCCGGCGGGTAGTACAGTTTGCGTTTCCAGTTCATTGCACTTCTCGCTCCTGCTTGACAACGGTTCTCTGTATCCAGGTAACCAGCAGCACAATCACAAAAAAGACCACCGTCATGGCGGAGGCACGGGCAATCTGTTGGCGCTCAAAGGCGGCGCGAACCGCCTCGTACATCACCGTGGTTGTCGCGTTGGCAGGCCCGCCGCGGGTCATGATTTGAACTTGGTCAAAGACGCGAAAAGCCAAAATCGTGGTGACCAAGCCTGTAAATATCAAAGGGTTGCGCAGTTGCGGCAGCGTCACGTGCGTGAACTGCCGCCAGCGCCCGGCCCGGTCGATGGCAGCCGCTTCATATAGCTCCGTTGGGATTTCCTGAAGACCCGCCAACAGGATGACCATCTGAAATCCCACCCCCTGCCAAATGGAGAGAACCATGATGGCCGGCAAGGCCAGCAGCGGGTTATGAAGGATGTCCGTCGTTTGAACCGCACCAAAACTTAGGCTCCCGATCAAAGTGTTGATCATACCGTTCGGACCAGGGGCGAGCAACAGCTTCCAAACTACCGCCACCAACGACATCGGAAATACCACCGGCATGAAAAACAAGGTCCGAAACAGAATTTTGCCGCGCAGATTCGCGTTCAGAAGAACCGCAAGGGCCAGGGCCAAAGCCGTCTGAAGCGGCACTACAACTGCCGCAAAAATCCCGTTGTTGATCAGGGCGCGGCAAAAACTCGGATTTGTGAAGATGCGGCGGTATTGCTCGAAGCCGACGAAGCGGGGCGACAAAGGCGATCCCAGGCGCAAATCGGTGAAGGACACTACGATCGCCATGGCGAACGGCACTGCAATGAACAGAAACAGTCCGATAATCGCCGGCGCTGCGAACAGCGTGCCGGCCAGCCCTCCCGAACCCGATTGCCGTCCTTTTGTCGTCATTGGAGCGCCTTCCTCTGTTTATTGCTCCGGATATCCCCGGTTGTCCTCGATGTCCTGGTTGATCTGTTTAACTGCGTCGCGCAATGCCTTTTCCGGATCCTGTCCGTTGCGAACCCCTTGAAAAGCCTCCTGAAACGCGGAGGTGATGACCGGGTAGGCGGGCGTCGCCGGCCTCGGAACCGCAAAGCCGTTCCGCAACTGAACGACGAACAGCCGGAGCAGGGCGCCTGGCGCATACTGCTCCGACTTCGCGATGGCGGAGTCGGTTGCAGGCACTGCTCCGTTCGCCTCCGTCATTTCCAGGACCTGGCGATCCTGCAGAAGAAACTCGAGAAAAGTTACAGCCTGGTCTGGCGTGTCGCACCGCGCGGTCACCCCCCAGTTCCAGGATCCCTGTCCCGTCTTGGATCCCTTGCCGAAATCCGGCAGGGGAACCAGTGCCAGGTCATCTCCAAAGGTCTTGGAGTAGCGGGGGTATTCCCAGTGTCCCACCCAGGATAAAGCCACCCGGCCGCCAACAAACGCGTTGTCGTCAACATTCGGGTCGACGTAGTTGTCGTCGTTAATCCATCGTCGGAATCGGGTCATGACCTCCTCGGCGGCGGGGCTGTCAAGGACTCCGGAAGCCGTGCTGTAGTCGGTGCGGTCAATCAAATCGGCGCCGGCCGACTGCAAGGCCGGCGAAAAGGCGTAGGTGTACCATTCTCCGTCGTAGTTCAATTTCAGATCCAGAACCTGCCCGTCCGGATCGCGCTCGGCCAGCGCCGCCAGTAATGCCTCGAATTCCTCGACCGTCCACGCCTCTTCGGGATGTTCCGGAATGCGCGCATCCACCGCTTCAAGTTTGCTCCGCCGGGCATACAACCCCAGTCCCGAGTCAAACATGCCCACGGAGTACAATTTATCCCGGTACGTTCCCTGGTCGATTATGGAGGGCAACAGGTTGTCCAACACAGGCTGGCTGAGTCGATTGCCAATCGGAATCAAATGTCCCTGCCAGACATAGTTGTAAATGAACGGACCGTCAAATTCAAGCACGTCCGGCAAATCATCAGCCAGCGCCGCGCTCTGCACCTGGGAGTCATACGTTCCTTCCGGCAGGATCTCCAACTCCACCTTGATGGCGTCGTGATTCCGATTGAACCGCTGTACTTGCTCTTTGATTGTGCGTCGTTCCGATTCCCGTCCCGAATGCGCCCAGGCACTAATCACCGTCGGGTCGCCGCTCTGCTCCTTCTTTGGTTTGTCCGCGTCGTTTCCTTTTCCGCAGCCGGCGACCATCGCTGCAATCCCGCCGCAAGCGGCCAGGATCAGTGCGCAGGTTCGCCAACCACTCTCGAATCGTTTACAATCTCCGGATAAATTCATGACGGCTCCTTCTTGTTCGTTTGTTTTGCCCTCAGGTCAGCTGAAGAATTAGCTCTCGATGAGACGGGAATTGTGCGCTCAGCGCTTCGCGCTCCGCCAACTCAAAATCGGCGAAATCGAACCCCGGCGTCACCGTGCAGCCGATCAGACAGAACCCGCGCTCCGCAGTCACCTTCGCGCCAAACCACGTGTTGGCCGGAACGATTGCCTGCAGCACCTCGCCGGATTCAATATCCGGGCCCGCCGTGATCGAGCGGTGGCCGGCGCGCTCGTCCAATAGATGAAGAGTCACCGAATCGCCGCAATGATAATGCCAGATTTCATCGGAACGGATACGATGGAATTTGGACACCTCTCCCGGACCAAGCAGGAAGTAAATGGAGGTGCCGAAGCATCGCGCTGAATCATACCGCGCGGGCAGGGCCGCAGCGGAAATTTCCTCCGCAGACCGATACGTCTCTCGAAACCATCCGCCCTCGGGGTGCGCCTCCAAGCCAAGAGCCCGAATCCAGTATTCCGCCGTTGTGTCTTTTGTCATTCGCTTGCCTCTCGGTTTAAGTAAAGGGCGGCGCCCCCGACGCCCCGTTTTAAGTAAAGGGCGGCGCCCTCGACGCCCGGTCCTCGGAATTTTTGCGGACTATGACCTGTTAAAAATTTTCTCGAGCGCCATTCGGCGGGAGCCCTTCAGGAAAACGGCGGCGCCGGGGACGAGTCGCTTTGCGACAGCCTGCGCCGCCTCGTCCGCCGTTTCGAAGGCCTCGACATCGCTCGCGTCAGCCGCCTCTTTCATCTGCGGACCGACCGCAAGCAGGTGCGCTTCAGGGAACCGTACGCGTGCATGCTCCAACACCTCGCGATGGGCTTCGGGCGCGCATTCCCCAAGCTCCATCATGTCGCCGAGCACCAAAATCAGTGGGCGCGCGGTCTCGGTATCGGCGATCTCCGCAAACAGGTCGAGCCCGGCGCGCATGCTGTCCGGGTTGGCATTGTATGCGTCATTGAACCACAGTACTGCATTGCGCCGCTCGACCGCGGCGCGCATCTCGGGAAGTTCCGCCGCGCGCAGTCCGCGAACAATCGCTTCCGCGGGAATGTCCAGAACCAACCCTACTGCTGCGGCCGCCGCGGCATTTCTCGCCTGGTGCGCTCCTCCCAATTGCCACCAAACCGGAACATCGGAACCTCCCCAGCTCAAGGTCAACCGGTACCCCGACCCGTCCCAGCCCGCATACGCCACGCGTACATCCGCCCCGTCCTCAATGCCGAATGTGCGCATTTCTCGCTTGCCGGCCGCCCGTTTCAGAATGGTGTCCCCCGTTCCAGCGAACGGCAAAACGGCCGTGCCGTCAGCGCGCAGACCGCGCACAATGTCCGCCTTTTCTTTGGCAACACCCTCGATCGAGCCCAGCTTTTCCAGGTGAGCGCGCCCAATATTGGTTACCACGGCCACATCGGGCTGAACCATTTGGGTCAACTGCGCAATGTCTCCCGGCTGATTGCTGCCCAGCTCAATGATTGCGCAGCGGTGGCGTTCCGTGAGTCGCAACAGATTGCGCGGCACCCCGAAATGGTTATTGGTGTTGCCTTCCGTAGCGAGCACCGCTTCCGGACCGACCGCCGCCCGACAAATGGCCGCCAGCATTTCCTTGACGCTGGTTTTGCCCGCCGATCCCGTGAGCCCGATCACCGTGCAAGCTGTCAGGGACTGACGGTGAGACGTCGCCAGCGCGTGATAGGCCGCCAAGCCGTCATCAACCTGCAACACCCCGCAGTGCGAACTTCGCAAAAAATGTTGAGTCGCCTCATCCGGAACTTGGTCGACGCACACCGCAACAGCGCCGGCCTGCGCGGCCTCGCGCAGGAAGCGGTGCCCGTCGGCAAACTCGCCGCGGATGGCCACAAACATCTGTCCCGGCTCAATGGCCCGGCTGTCGTCCGCGACACCGCGCACCGGCGTGTCCGGCATGGGCGGAATCAACCATTCACCGCCTGTTGCCTGTTCAATTCTTTGCAGGGTGAACATAGTTCGCATGGGTTCGTTCGGGAGCTGGCCTGCCGGTCAAATGCATGCCGCCGTCCACATACAGAATTTGCCCGGTGAGGGTAGGTGACATCATCAAAAAGCGGCACGCCTCCGCAATTTCGTCGAGGTGCGTGCGCGTTTGCATGGGGACCTCGTCGAGCAACGGCGCCATGGCCTGCTCGCTGATTCCCGGTGGCGGCAACACATAACCGGGCGCGATCGCGTTTACCCGCATCGTCGGCGCCCATTCGAGCGCGGCGGCTTCGGTTGCGTCCCGCAGAGTTTTTTTGGCCAGGGCGTAGCTTCCCGCCCCCGGTTCCACCGAGGCAACCCGCTGGTCCAGCAGATTGATCGCGCAACCGGATTGACACTGATTGCGAAATTCGCACATTAGGCGAATGGGGGCGAAGGCGTTAATCTCGAAGTCGCGGTGCAGGTCATCTTCGGTCACCTCGGCCAGCGGCTTGCGGGTATAGGCCGAGGCGTTGTTGATCAAACCCCACAAAGGCTCGTCGCGGCACACCCTGGAGACAAGCGAATCGCGCGCGTCCGCATCGGCCAAGTCGCACTGCACCACGCTGTGTCCGGCGCTTTCTCCGCCCAACTCCGTCAGTAATTCCCTCGCCGCTTCCAACGAACGGTTGCAGTGAAGGACAATTCGAGCCCCGTCGTCCGCCAGCCGACACGCCAAAGCCCGCCCGATGCGGACGCCCGCACCCGTAATCAAAATGCGTCTGTTTTTCAATGTCACCGTCCCGCTCCTTTGAAACTTAATTTTCAGGTTCCGAGTTCCGAGTTCAGTTTCACCCCGGCGGGTGTCGAACCGGCGGTTCGGGGTTGGACTCCTGTGAGACTTAACGTGGTTTCAGTGTTCAGGATTCAAAATTCAACATTCAGAATTCAACATTCAACATTCAAAATTCAACATTCAGAATTCGGTCTTCGGTATTCAGCCTCACCCCGCAGGTGTCGAACTACGGT
>JBMCIU010000078.1:0-7443 GCA_048616755.1 Verrucomicrobiota bacterium | reverse complement strand
AAGAAGTGCTATGGACAAGCCCAATATTCTATTTATTATGACTGATCAGCAGAGTGCGGACGCAATGAGTTGCGCGGCAAATCCGCATCTTCGCACGCCGGCGCTCGACCGGCTGGCGGCGCGCGGGATCCGCTTCGACGCGGCATACTCGTCGTATCCGCTGTGCGTGCCGGCGCGGATGAGCATTTTCACCGGGCGTATGCCGCACGAGCTGGGCATCTATGTAAACTGCGGCGAAGTCGACCAACCGTGCGGCGCGCCGATGCTGGCGGCGCGGTTGCGTGACGCGGGCTACCGGTGTCATTACGTCGGCAAATGGCACCTGACCGTGCCAGAGAAGAACCGGGACGAGCACGGGTTCGAGCAGATTGAGCTTGGCGGCGGCTATGGAGGGCTCGACAGCGCCAAGGCCGACGCGGCGGTGAAGTTCCTCGGACAAAAACAGGAACAGCCGTTCTTTTTGACCGTGAGTTTCAATAACCCGCACGACTGCTGCGAACTTTCGCGCGGCAATGAGCTGCGCATGGGCGAGCTGCCGCCGCCGCCCGAAGATCCGGACCAGTTGCCCCCCTTGCCGGAGAACTGGCGAACACCCGAAGAACCGGTACCCGCGTTGCGCCAGTTCCAACGCGAATATCCCAAAATTGGTTGCGCGTTGGAATGGGACGAGTTGCAAACGCGCCGCTACCGCTGGGGTTACAACCGGCTGGTGGAAATGGTCGACGCCGAAATCGGCCGGGTGCTGGCGGCGTTGGAGGCCAACGGACTGTGGGAGGACACGCTGATCGTCTTTGCCAGCGATCACGGCGACGGTCAGGGCGCTCACGGCTGGAACCAGAAATGGTGCATGTATGACGAGGTTAGCCGCGTGCCGCTGATCGTCAAGCCGCCGGGCGCCGGCAAGTCCGACGCGGGCGCGCAATGCCCGCAACCGGTATCGGCCACACTCGATATTTTTCCAACCTTGTGCGACTATGCCGGCGCGGAGACCCCGAAACCGCAACGCGGACACAGCCTGCGAGCATTATTTGCCGACGACGGCGAAGGCGGCGAGGACGGCGACGGTGAGCGTGATTTCGTTGCCTCGGAAAGCAGCTTCGGCACCTGGGCGCCGGTGCACGAAGACCGGGGTTGGCCCAAAGCGCGAATGGTACGCAGCAGGTGTTACAAGTATATTGCCTACAACACGGAGGAAAAACCACGAGAGCAATTGTTCGATATGCAAAGCGATCCGCAGGAAACCATAAACTTGGCGGCTGATACCAAGCACGCCAAAAACCTCGAATATCACCGACAACTGTTGCGCGACTGGCTGCGTCAGACCAATGACAGCTTTCGTTTGTGACAGGCCGTTTGGGTCGTTCGGTTGATATGCAAACCAAAAAGGAGATTTTGCCATGTCAAGTCAATCACTATCCTCCACACGCAATTCGCAAGGCGACAATAGATCTGCATTTAATATTCGAGACGGGATCGGGCGCTTGAGCATCGCGCTTCTTCTGGGATTGACGACGGTGCTTCCGGCAAGAGGGCAGAACGGCGATGACGAAGAATGGCACCCGGAAAAGCTCTACGGCCCCATGATGGGCGAAGAAGAAAAAAATGAAAAAGAAGCTCCGGACGTCGCGGCCGGCGTCAGTACGGCGGCAGGCATTGCGGCGTGGGCGCGCCTCGCAAAGGCCGACGGCCCCGCCGGGCGGCCGTTGCCCTTGGCCGGGTCGTGGATGGCGGGCAAGATGTTCGGCCCCGACCGGTTCGTCGAGATGATCGAGTCGGGCCACCACATGCTGCCGACGTTCAGCGGGGTGAGCTTCGGCGTGATCCGCAAGCACTGGCAGGGCGGCAATGCCCTGGACGGCCTCATCGAGTCCTACCGACCCGCTCTTGAATACGCCCGCAAACACAAGCTGCCCATCGCGCTCCGCGAATGGAACTGGAGTGACATGCCGCCCAAGTTTCAACAGCTCGCGGCAAAACGGGAAAAGCAGGACATCCCGACTGCGGACGATTTGCGGATCATCGAGGACGGCAAGCCGCAAAAGCAGACCGATCCGTTCGGCCCGGTCGAGGGCTGGCGCGCCTGGGGCGAAATGTGGCTCGGCAACAACCTGATCCGCGCCATGCAGGAGATCTATCCGGATCCGCCCATGGTCATCTTGCTGAACAACAACGAAGGCCCGAAAGTGCGCAATGCCGACCAAATCCCCGATGACTATCCCCGCCTGGAAGATTTTCTCGACGGCAAACCGCCGGCATCGAAGCGCGAAAAGGAACGCGCCATCCGCCAGGCCTACCAGCAACGTTATGCGGCCATGTTCGAAGCCGCGCGCGACGCCCTGGTCGAACCGGCGTGGAAGCAAAACGTCAAGTTCGTCGCCTACAACAACCTGTGGGATACCGGCTATATCGGCCAGGGAAATCGCCCCCGGCCCGGCATCTGGTTCGAGCCCGATGACGGCTGGCTGGCCTGGCGCATGTACGACGGCGGCATGCCGGAACTCTACGACAACGACTGGCAACCGGGCAAGACCGACTATTCCGCCACCCACAGCCCCCAGACCGAGGCCATGAACTACTACGCCGCCCAGCCGCGGCTGTTCGAGCGAGACCCGGACTACTACTGGTCAACAATCGTCTGGGAGGGCGCGCGCGTCAACAATGTCTTCCGCGGACGACGCGCCAGCTCGAAGCCGTATCGGTACATCACCCGGGGGCAGCGCTGGGATTTTAACCGCTACGAAGGGTGGGTCCAGTTCTGTCTGTGGACCACCCGGCCGCGCAGCATACGCGAATTCCGCTGGCCGCCCTCCGACAAACATGCGTACGACGCCGGCACCTTCATGGCGCTGGTCCGCAGCGTCGACCGCCCATGGGACAACGACGTACTCCGCGAGTTCTGGCGCTTCGGCAAGCTCGTACCCAACCCCGCCGAGTCGCATCCGTGGTCACTCAGCCAGGACCAACCCGAATGGGTGCGCAACTTCGAACGCTGGTATTTGCTGACCTGCGATGCCAATCCGCCGCGCGATCAATGGAGCGGCGGCACCGCCCTGCGCGTGTTCGCCCAAGCACTGGTCCGCGGCGACGCCCCCCAGCGGCGCTGGCTGATCTACGCTCACGCCCCCCTGGGCGCCGTTCCCGAACCTACCGTGACAGTGCCGGGATACACAAAAAACAATGGAAAAGTCAAACTGCCGTCGGTCGCTACAAGCGGTTCCTTCTTTCTGCTCGATGAAAACAGCGGCGAAGTGAAGACCCTGATCCCCGGCGGCCCCGCCGAACTCAGCCTGCAGGCGGACCACGAACAGGTCGATGTCGGCGAAACAGTGCGCTTCACTCCCCGCATTGCCCACGCGTCCGGCCTCGAGTTCAACGGGTTCTCGTGGAATTTCGGCGACGGTGAAACCCTCGACCGGGCCGATACGCTCACACCACAGGAGCATACCTTTGCCCGCCCGGGACTCCACGTAGTGTCCATAACCGGTCATCTTCCCGAGGGCAAGCGCGTCGTCGAAGAGATTGCCGTGCACGTGGGAGAGCCGGCCGATCAAACTGTCAAGTACGACCTTCCCCTCGCGGACGCCTTCGATTTGGAGGGGCCCTGGGGTGATTCCGACAAGCCGGATCATGAACTGATCACCTATCGGCATGTTCCGAATGCCGGCGCCCTGCCGTCGCCTGTCCTGGTCGGCGGCCGGTTCGTCGAAGATGACGACCGCGGTCGTGTTCTCGAACTCGACGGCAACGAGCACCAGGGACTCTGGCTGATCCGCAGCGGCGACACCGTGATGGACAAGAAGGGACACGCCAACCAAACCCTGGCGCTCCGTTTCAAGGCAGCCGATATCGACGGCCGCCAAATGCTCTATGCGCAAGGCTACGGTCCGGCCGGGTTCAATATCTACCTCGATAACGGCACCCTCTATGCCGGCGCCTGGGCCACCTCGAAACTCGGCACCGACAAAGGCGGCTGGCATCCCGTATGGGGACGGAGCTGGGACGGCCACTGGCTCAAGCACGAAGGCATCGAGGCCGGACGCTGGTACAACGTGGTGCTGGAGCTGCGCGACGCAACCACACAAGTCGAGGACGGCAAACAGATACTGCACCTTGACGGCGAAACGGTCGCCACCGGCCCCGGCGTCCGCGTCCCGCGCCACTACGCGCCGCCGCGCATCGGACGCGCCGCCATCCCCTTACGAGGGCTGATGACCCGGCTCCACGACGGCGGCAAAGACATCAGTCCATTCCGCGGTCGACTCGCCGACGTCCGCATTCAACTCGGACGCGAATCGACAAAAGACGGGCAGTGATCCTGCACACTCTCGATCCGCCTCGGAGAGATCGGAGTGCAAGACCACACGGAGTTTTTTTATATGTTAGACGGCACCAGCAGCTACTCGTTTGAAGACCCCGAACCGCCGGCAAACTGGCAGGCGTGCGGCGGCGGCAGCCTCCAAGTCTCACCCCGGCATCGCCGCGACGGCGAACAATCCCTGGCGTGGACCTGGGAAAACGGCAGCTCGCTCGAGTGCCGGGGCGTCGGGCTGGATCTGCGTGCCCAACCGGGCGCCGGGATCAAGGCATGGATCTATCTCGAACGCCCGATTGACGGCGAATTAACATTTGTCTTCGGCACGACCGAAGAGGTCGAAGCGGGCAAACCGGCCTATGCATTCCCGTTCAAGCTGAACTTCACCGGCTGGCGAACCTGCTGGGTTGCCCTGCGAGAAGATGCTGCGAACCCCGACCACAACGGCGAACCCGGACGGGTCGAAATCATGCGCATCCACCCGCCGAAGACCGTCCCCGCGGGCACGGTCTTCCTCGATGCCGTCGAGTTCGTCCCGACAGTCGGCCAGCGCAGTCCCGACTGGCAATTGCCGTTTCTGCCCGCGGGCGACGATCCGTTCACCGCCAATCAGCCCATGCTGCACGCCGCGGAAGAACCGCGGCGGCCGCTGCCGAACAGCGTGACGGGCCCGGACCGCGAAGCACTGGCGACGATCCGGGGACGCTATGAAAAATGGCTGCTCGGAACCGCCGCCGGCAACCTGGACGACTTGCCCGCCGACGCCGTCGAGGAAACGAAAGCGTTCATCCAACAGGGATGGGAGGGCTATAGAGAACTGAGCGTCCGCGCCGACGCCGATGGCTGGCTGACGGGACCGGCCCTGGGGCTGCGACGCACCAAATGGTCCTTCTTTGATCTGTTCAATATCCTGCTGCCGTTGGCCTTCGACTATACATTGACCGGCAGCGAGGAAGCGCGGGGCGCCGCACTGCAGTTGTTCGATTACGCCTCCGACCAAGGCTGGGCCGAGGGCAGCTCGCGCGGCAACATGTTTCTGAACGTGCTGGTCTTTGCCGCCTACTGTCATGCCCTGTACCTGATGCGCGACGAACTTGAACGCACCGGGCGGCTCGACACCCACCTGCGCGCGGCCCATTGGTACCTGTGCTTCGGCAAGGCGTTCCGCGCGTTCGACACACCGGAGCAGGAGACCAACACCGACGAGCTGCGCAGTATTGTTTTCACCGCACTGCCCGTCCTGCTGGCCATGCCGGAATCGCCGCGACAACTGCAGTATCTGCAAAGCTGGCGCGACTGGCTGCAGAACGGTTTGCACATCTGTCCAAAATTCGCCGGCATGATCAAGCCCGACGGCTGCGGCTGGCATCACCGCGGCGTTTACACCGTTTGCTACACGGGCGAAGCCTACGAGCTGGCGTCCGTCGCCGCCTACTTCGTGCACGACACCCCGTACGCGTTGGAAGAATGGCCGCTCGACAATCTCGCTTACGCCCTGCGCGCCGAATTCGACATGAGCTTCAACCGGCAGACGCCGTTCGCCCTGCGCGGACGCATGCCCGGCGGCAAGTACGACCCCGACAGCGCCGGCTGGTACGCGATGTGCGCAGCCTTCGGGTTCCTCGCCATGGCCGCGCCGAAGCAGGCGCCGACCATGGGGGCGATTTTCGCCCGCCTCTGGGATTCGTCTTCGCCGGCGCACGAGGCGGCCATGCGTCTCAACTTGTTCATGCATTTCCCGTGCAAAGAAACGGTCGGACGGCGTCGGCTGCTGGAAGAATTCGCCGCCCAAGCCCCGGCGCCGACCGCGCTCACCCCCCGGTTTCTCGTCAAACCATGGGCCGGACTCGCACTCGCCCACGGCAATACCTTCCTCGCCGCCGTCAAAGGCTACGGCCAGTATGTCTGGAATTTTGAATGCCATCCCAAAGCCTGGAGCGCCAATGAGGAAAACGTGTTCGCCCGCTTTGTCAGCAACGGACATCTGCAGATCCTTGCCGAGCACGCCCCCGACACGCCGACCACTCTCGGTTACAACCTGACGACCGGTTGGGACTGGGCACGCTGGCCGGGGGCGACCAACAAGCGCTTGACGCTCGACGAAATCTACAGCCCCGACGAAACCTGGCAGACACGCTGGTTCTCCGACGAAACTTTCGTGGGCGGTGTCGAAACGGGCCGCGACGAGGGCGCCTTCGCGGTCAACCTGCACGACACCTGTTATGACCACAGCTTCCGCGCGCGAAAAACCTATTTCGTCTTCGGCAACGAAATCATCTGCCTGGGTAGCGGCATCACCTGCAACGACCCCGAGCACGCGGTGGAAACCACCCTCTTCCAGGCCTACCTGCCGACCCCGGACCGGCCAATGGTGCTGAACGGCGAGGCCATCACCGCGCTCCCGTTCGCGCAGACTGTCCGGCAATCCGGGACAGTCACGCTTCACGACCCGTACGGCAACGGCTACGTCGTTCCCCCCGGCCAATCTGTCCATCTGGCACGACAGCGACAGAAATCCCGCACCCACAACAACCGGGGACCAACCGAAGGCGATTACGCCGTGGCCTGCTTCGATCACGGGTTCGCCCCCAAGGATCAAGCCTATGAATACGCGGTACTCGTCCAAAGCACGCCCGAGAAGCTCGAACGCTTTGCCCGGCAGCCGCCATACCACGTCCTGCAATGCGACGCCGCCGCCCACATCGTGGATTACCCCGGACGTCGCGCCGCCGCCGCCGCTATTTTTGCCGTCGAGACCGAGATTCCCGCCGGCCCCGTCGCCCGCACCGACACCCCGGTCATGGTCTTCGCCCGCACACGTGAAAGCGGCGACTTGGAATTGGCGGTCGCCGTGCCGGATCTGAAGTTGCCGCGCCGCGAAAATATGGGTTTTGTCAGCGGCGAGGATGCGCACGTCACCGCCCGCCCCACCACAGTCTCGCTCCTCCTGCGCGGGAGTTGGATTACGGATGACCCCGGCCAAACAGCCGCGTTCAACGACACGCTGACCGCACTGACTGTCAAGTGCCGCGACGGCGCCTCGGTTCGACTCGTCCTAAAAATTAAGGAACCCGGTCAAGGATACTGAAGATAGACCTGTCAGAGTTCCGTCTTTGGACGACAGTTGCAGC
>JBMCIU010000077.1:0-7444 GCA_048616755.1 Verrucomicrobiota bacterium | reverse complement strand
CCGCAAAGGCGACGCTGTTCGTGGTCAAACCACGCCAAGAGATCAAGAGTTCTGATCATTTGTCCAAGGAAGTCAAACACCACCAATTCCCCATGTTGAGCATGCGCGTATCGCGCTTGTCGCCGTTCACGTGGTTCGCCCCCCCTATGAACAAGGTTTGAAAACGGGCGTTTTTTAAGGTCAGATCTGCGCATCGCGGCTCTGCCTTTTAGGCGGAGCTGTTTCTTGGGGCCGGACCGATTGCGGGATTCCCATGGACAAAACTGTGAGCTTCGATAAAGTGACAACCGGCATAGATTTCGCTATAGCCGAGTCTATATTTCCCGGTATGCGTGATGACCGACAATGACCAGCGGACCCTACACGCAGGGGTTCCCCGCGAGGACTTCAGGGCCGCCGCTGAAGCCATGGAACGAAACAAAGCTTAATACGGACAAATTGGAACCCCAACATCAGAGAGAGGCTACTTGCCATGTCAAACAGAAACTTTCACTGCATATCATGGACCACGCGCGCGAATGATTCCGGAGAACACACTTGGCAAGTCGTGCCATCGGTCACGATCACGGAGGAGCGCACCGAGCCCGGCGAGGAAATTCCAGGCGAAGGCAGCGCAAAAGCTCCCTGTCATCAGCCGCATCGCGGCCCCAAACGGTATGCCCACGAGTCGCTGCACATCTGTCCGCACGTTTCGATCCCGCAGACCATGTCGACGCGGAACATCCCAGCGCAGCAGGAGGTTTCGGTCGCACTGCAGGACCAACAGAAGGATTGGGACTTCCTTGAGCGGCACCGCGATCTGGTGCTGGACAACAAGGGCTTCTCCCTGCACACCTGCGCTGCCGACAAGCTGCACGCCCTGGCCGAAGACATCTGGCAGTTCCGCCGAAATATCCAAAAGCCGGGCGGCAATACGTTTTCCCAGTCCATCCCCTGGAGTCATCCGGTGGACACGCTAATCTACGGGAGCTGGTGCCTGGGCGGTGCCTACGCCTTCGTGGCGCTGTGCTCAACCTACGGCATTCAGGCCCGCCACGTCTCCATGTGGGGGCACTCCGCGGCGGAAGTTCATTTGGGCGGGCGCTGGCGGTACGTGGAGAGCATCCGCCGATTCGGCGAGCAAGGCAACAACCTGCCCGCCGCGGGCTTTGCCGAAGTCGTACTGGATCCCGCCAACTCGCAGTACGGCTTCTGCCCGGAGCAGCAGGCCACATACTGGCAGACCTGGCCCCAGGCCTACTCTGTGCACGACCGGGGGCTGTGGCTGCAGGAGAAGCGCACCACGGTATTCTGCCCGCAAACGGCGAGGGCTCTGTATCCGGTATGGGAGACGCCGCGGTTCAAATCCGACCGCGAGTACACCTACGACCTTCTGCCGGTGGGCAGCACCAGCGGTCTTCTGCTCTTTGTACTGCGCCGCGGCCAAGCAATGCGCCGTCGGTTCTGGATCGGCTCGCTGGACAAAACCCGTTCGCTGACCGCGCACTGGCACGGGACACGGCACGGCGACCGTCCCGCGCGCAAAGTCCCCGAGGACGGCGGAAATTGGTACTTCATGGTCAACGACCAGGTCATTCCCGTCAAGGACCTCGGCGGGTGGACCATTGAGACAGCCAAGCATTCCGAGACCTCCGGATGGAAGCTTCGCATGGACATCCCTCTCAATGCCCTGCAGGAAAACAGCTGGAACACTCTGGCCCTGAGCAGCGACAGCGGCGGCGATGAATTCCTGTGCCTGTCCGGACACGCCCCCCTCGAACAGCCGTCCGAAGCCTGCTTCAGCAACCAAAATTCGGACCGGTATCCAGCGGAACCTCAAATCGACGCAAATCCCTAAGCGTTATTTCTCGCCCCAGCATTGTCGGCGGCATTCGGTCTGCTGGTTCACGCGTCCGGGGGCCAGACAAAGAGACTTCCCCCCGACGGTCAAAAGCCGTTGACGCCGGGGAGAAGTTTAATGGTATGGAGCGCGGACAGCTGTACGAGCCCCAATTGGTTGTCGGCAACGAGAGAGCAGCCTAGCCGATGGCGTCGTGCCCTTCCTCGCCGGTTCGAATGCGAATGCACTCGGCGAGTTCTACGACAAAGATTTTGCCGTCGCCGATGTTGCCGGTTCTGGCGCCGCTAATGACGCCCTCGATGACGGCTTCGACAAAGTCGTCGTTGACGCCGATCTCCATGCGCACCTTTTTGAGCAGATTAACCTCGATGTCGACGCCTCGATAGGATTCGTGGTAGACCTTCTGCTGGCCGCATCCTAGTGCGTTGGTGACCGACATTTTGAAGACGCCTCGCTCGTAGAGCGCCTGTTTGACTGCGGGCAACCGTTCGGGCTGCAAGTAGGCGATGACCAGTTTCATGATAAGCCTCCAATCGTTCGAAAATTTGTCAGATTGTGTTTTTTCGAGTAACTGAGCGCCGCCGGGACACGGATGCCCGGCAGCGCCGCCGACGGATTTACTGTGCGCTGAAGATCTGGAAGCCGCTGTATGCCTCCATGCCGTGTTCGTCGATATCCAGTCCGCGCATCTCCTCTTCCGGGCTGACTCGCAGACCGATGGTCTTGCTGATGGTCCAGAACAGGGCAAAGCCCAAACCAAACGCCCAAGCAAAGGCCGCGCCAACTCCAAGCAGCTGAATGCCGAGCAGTTCAAGCCCGCCGCCGTAGAATAGGCCGCCGTCCAGATTGAACAAGCCGCATGCCAGGGTCCCCCAGGCGCCGCAAACGCCATGCACGCTGATCGCGCCCACGGGATCGTCCACATGCAGAACCCGGTCGATGGCCAGGATGCTGAGCACCACAATAATGCCTCCAAGGAGGCCGATGAGCAAAGCTCCGCCACCGCTGACCGTGGCGCAGCCGGCAGTAATGGCCACCAACCCGGCGAGAGCGCCGTTGAGTGCCATCGATCCGTCCGGCTTGCCCGTGGCAATCCACGCGGTGAGCATCGCGGCAATCGCTCCGCCGGCCGCCGCCAGATTGGTGGTCACCGCAATCCGACCAATTTCGCCGTCACCCAGTGTCGTGCTGCCCGGATTGAAGCCGAACCAGCCAAACCAAAGGATGAACACCCCGAGAGCGCCCAGGGCAATGTTGTGGCCGGGCAACGCGTTGACTCGCCGATTCGGACCATATTTGCCGATGCGCGGACCCAGTACAACGGCCCCAGCCAGCGCCAGCCAGCCGCCAATGGAATGAACCACGGTCGAACCGGCAAAGTCCACAAAGCCCAAGGTCTCCAACCAGCCGCCGCCATCCAGCAATCCGCCCCACGCCCACGAACCAAAGACCGGATAAATCAGCGCGCAGATCACTACGCTGTAGGCAAGATAGCCGGTGAACTTGGTGCGCTCGGCCATGGCGCCGGAGACAATCGTCGCCGCGGTGCCCGCAAACACGGTCTGAAAAATCAGAAACGTGAAATTCCAGTCACCGCCCGCCCAGTCCGCGCCGCCGAGACCGAACAGGGTCGTGCCGAAAAACCCGTTGGACACGCCAAACATCAAGCCGAAGCCAACTAAAAAGAAGGCGACGGTCCCGATCGAGAAGTCCATTAGGTTCTTCATCATGATGTTCACCGTGTTCTTCGCCCGCGTAAAGCCGCTTTCGACCATCGCGAACCCCGCCTGCATGAAAAATACCAGGAAGGCCGCAATACAAGTCCACACGATGTTCAGATTGTGCTGAACGGTTTCGGCCGTGACGGCCGCCTCCTCGGCGTAGCCCGGCGTCGCCGCCAGCAGGACAGCCAAAACCGCTGCCCAAGATCCATTTCTGTAGATGCCTCTCTTCATTTCTTTTCTCCTTTTTTTTGGTGGGTTGTTGCGCTCGCCTTTGCCCGGGACGCCGGCAAGTGCTCTCCCAAACGCAGGACCTGTGCCAGAACCGTTGCATTATGCTTATTTGCCTTGCCTGTAAGTGCTTATGATATTTTACGCAACGGTTCTCAAGAAATTGACAACAAATGCGCGCAACGCAGATTGTATTTTTCTGCGGAGATGATACATTTCTGTAACTGGCGCTGGCGTCCTCCAGTTCCGATGCGAATTTGGCGGGCATTGACGGCGCGGCAGCGGCATCATTCGAACCCAAGGAAATGGTCATGCAAGAAAACTTTCCGCAATCGTTTTCCTATACGCAGCTGGATCTTATAGCTCGCGTAGCCGAGTATTTGGCGTCCACGTCCGGGGATGTCGGCGGCGCTCTCGCCCAGGTATTGGAGTGGCTGGACTTGGACTGCGGCATGGAACGCGGGGTCATCACCTTAATGAAGGAAGACGGCAGCGAAGTCCAAGCTGACATCGCGGGCAGAACGGTGCCGACTTCGCAGCACAACAAGATGCGCTATCGGGCGGGGGAAGGCATAACGGGGCGGGTATTCGCCACGGGTGAACCCGCCTTTTTGCCGCGGATGGACCAGGGGGATTTCCTGGACCGTTCGGGGCTGCGCAAAGGCATGGATTTGTCGCAGCGCTGCTTTTTATGCTGTCCGATCAGCTATCACGGCAGCGTGATCGGCACGTTTTCGGTAGACAAGGATGTCGCGCAGGTTGGCAATCCCGATTTGGAGCTGGAATTTCTGGGACGCATTGCCCGGCTGATAGCGCCGTTTGTCCAGCGTCGCCGCCTGGAGGATCGCTGGGAAACGTTTCACCGGGAAAAGCAGCCAGGCGGGGAACTGAGCAAGCTGATCGGCAAATCCGAGGCGATCAACCAAGTGCAGAAGCTGGTCGTCAAGGTGGCGGACGCGCGCACGACGGTCCTTCTGACGGGCGAAACCGGCACGGGGAAGGGCGTGGTCGCCCAAATGATTCACAATCTAAGCGCGGCGAAAGGGCAGCCGTTCGTCGAGCTGAACTGCGGCGCCATCCCGGAAAACTTGGTGGAAAGCGAACTCTTCGGGCATGAAAAGGGCGCATTCACGGGCGCCACGCAACGGCGCGTGGGTGCGCTGGAGCGAGCCGGTCGCGGGACGGTATTTTTAGATGAAATCGGCGAACTGCCGCTAAACGCGCAGACCCGGCTGCTTCGCGTGCTGCAGACGCGCGAATTCGAACGGGTTGGAGGCAGCAGCACGCTGAACAGCGCCGCCCGTGTTGTCGCCGCCACCAATCGCGACTTGGAAACCGGCATTGTCGAAGGCTCCTTTCGCTCGGACCTGTACTATCGCCTGAACGTCTTTCCCATTGAGCTGCCCCCCGTGCGCGAACGGGGCAAAGCGGACATCATGCTGCTGGTCGACCACTTTGTACAACGACTGGCCGGTGAATTGAACAAACCAGTGCATCGCCTGGACACTCCGGCCATCGACATGCTGACCGCCTACCACTGGCCGGGAAACGTGCGCGAAATGGAAAACGTCATCGAACGGGCTATTCTACTGGCCGACGGCGACGTCATCCATGGCCACCATCTGCCACCCTCTCTGCAACTGAATCGCTATTCCGAAGTGCACGAGGATCCCGGCGACTTCAACACCGCCGTGCGCAATTTTGAAATCGAACTGATCACCGAAGCCCTCAAAGATACCCAAGGCAACCAGACAAAAGCCGCCGAAGCCCTGGGCATCACCAAACGCATGATACAGTACAAGGTCGACAAGTACAACATCGATTACCGACGATTTCGTTGAGCTGAAAAGTATTCACATGAGTAAAGACCAAGAACCCAAATCCGCCGAGTCCAAGCCCCGTCGCGGACCCCGTTTGCTGCAGCGCCTTCTGCTTGGATTGGTAGGATTGTACCTGGCGCTCTGGATTGCCGGCGCACTGCTTACCTCCGGACGCCCTCCCATGAACGGTACCGACCTGTACACGCCAGCCACTCCCGTCGCCCGGGATAACATCAATCTGCTGTTTGATCGCACCAGCTGGACCGACGAAGGCGAGCTCGTGTCGGAGCAGGAAATATTCCCCGCCATGCTGGCCATGATCGAGGAAGCCGAAGGGGCAATCATCCTCGACATGTTCCTGGTCAACCAATTTGGCGCCAAGGCCGAAAACGGCCTTGATCACCGCGATACCACACGCGAACTGATCGACGCCTTGGTCGCCAAGCTTGCGGCCGATCCCGACACCTGGATCCTGTTCGTCACCGACCCCATCAACAGCACCTACGGCGACGAGTGTCCGAAGCCTCTGCGTCCGCTCGTAGAGGCAGGCGGTCATGTGGTGCTCACAAACCTGCACGCCCTGGAGGACAGCAATCCGCTCTATTCGCTGCCCTACCGCGCCCTCCGCCCGCTGCTGCGACGAGTGCCGTTCCTGCACAAACCGATTTTCGATCACCCCTTTGACGGCGGCGAGGACCCTGTCGCGACAATGCAGCTTCTCGACATGCTCAACTTCAAGGCCAATCATCGCAAAGTGCTGACCAGCCGAACCGCCGACGGCCAATGGCACGCTCTCGTCGCCTCCGCCAATCCACACACCGCCAGCAGCCGCCACGACAACATTGCCGTGCAGCTTCATGCAGGACCACTGCAGGCTATTCGCAACAGTGAACTGCGCATCGCGGCGGACAGCATCCGCCCCCGCCCCGAACTCCTGTTCTCGTCGGCCACCACAACCCAAGTCCTCGAACAAATCAATTCTTGGTTGGAAAAGCCCTCCTCGCCGCCGGTCGACGATGCCGAACGCCGACCCGGCGCCATGACCGCGCGCTACTGCAGCGAAGGCGCCCTCGGCGAAACTGTCGACGAGCTGCTGCGCAAAGCATCCCGCGGCGACACGGTCGAACTGCTTATGTTCTATCTCGCCGATCCCCGTGTGGTGCGCGGACTCCGCAAAGCCGCCGAACGCGGCGCCACTCTCCGAATCCTACTGGATCCCAATCAAGACGCCTTCGGGCGCCGCAAACGCGGCATCCCCAACCGCGTTATCGCCACACGCCTGCACGACTGGGCAGCCGCCCGCGATGACGTCGATCTGACGATCCGCTGGGCCAATACCCGCGGCGAGCAAATGCACGCCAAAGCCCTGCGCATCGTACTTGAATCCGCCGGCACCGAACACTACCTGCTCGGATCCGCCAACTTCACTACCCGGAACCTGCGCGGAACCAATCTCGAATCCGGAGTCCTCATCGAAAACGGCGCCGCGCTCGCAAACCAGTGGCAGGAAAACTTCAACGCAATGTGGCAAAACCCCGGCGGCACTAAGGCCAGCCTGCCCTTCGACCGCTACGCCAGCCGCGGATTCAAAGGCTTCATAGACCGCATCCTCACCTTCCTCACCAATACCACGGGATTCAGTACATACTAGTCTTGCGCCCGGTTTTCCTCTTACCGTGGCTCTGCCTTTTATGCGAACCTGGCAATGGAGGGCGAGAGT
Source organism: Verrucomicrobiota bacterium (assembly GCA_048616755.1). Taxonomy (GTDB): domain Bacteria; phylum Verrucomicrobiota; class Lentisphaeria; order Oligosphaerales; family CAZSBQ01; genus CAZSBQ01. The sequence continues at coordinate 112 of JBMCIU010000077.1, read as the reverse complement.
CCTCTCGAGCCCCGCCGGTTGTCGCATGGCAAGGCCGGTTGCCCGCATCAGTACGCTAAGTTCAGAACTCTTGATCTCTTGGCGTGGTTTGACCTCGAACGGCGTTGCCTTT
>JBMCIU010000076.1:0-7596 GCA_048616755.1 Verrucomicrobiota bacterium | reverse complement strand
CCTCCCCCCGGAGTAGAAAATAAAAAGTCGGAACCCGGAACCCAGATTGCTGAATCTTAAACCCCGAACCCCGAACCCCGAACTCCGAACTCAGAACACTGAACCCCGAACTCCGAACCCCGAACTCCGAACTCCGAACTCCGAACTCAGAACTCCGAACTCAGAACTCCCATGCCACGCAACGGACGCTGGACATCCGAAGACGATCTCGACATTCCGCTGACGCCGCTGATCGACATTATCTTCATATTGATCGTATTCTTCCTGGTCGCCACCACCTTCTACAGCGAAGAACGCGACATGAGCGTGAAGTTGCCGGAAGGCACCGAGGGCGATGCGGTCTCGACCGAGGACAAGATCCTCGTTATCAACATCCGCGAATCAGGAGTGATCGTGGTTGACAGCGAAATTCTGTCCATGGACCAACTGGAGCCGAAACTCGAAAGCGCCGCGGCCGCAAAAGGACAGAGCATCGAAATCCGTGGTGACACCAATGCCCGGCACGGCACGATCATGGACGTCATGAACCTGTGCCGCAAGCTAGGAATCAGCGACTATGCCCTGACCCAGCGCACCGTCCGCGACGCGGAGTGATGACGCGGACCGGCACGCAACATGCAAGTACCCGTGAGCACACCGCCGCACAACCAAAGCAATCTCCTAGAGCGCGAGCGGCGCCGCGAGCGTCCGCCGCCGCCACCGCGTCCGCGTCTTCCCCGCCGTGCGCCCTTGACGCTTTTCCTTCTCTTGCTTGCCGTCCTTGCGAACTTCGCAACGGCCGACACTTGGCACTGGGTTTCCCGTCCGCTCAACGTGTCGCAAGGCAGCTTTCCCGATCCGCAGCTCGTCGTCAAGGACGCTCGGGGCACCGAAATTGCGCGGAGCCGGGACTGCCGGATCCTGTCGCAGGCGGACGAGCAATGGATTGCGGGGCGCGTCCGCCTGCCGCAAACGGCAGATGGCCCTTTTTCCCTTGCCCTTGAAGCTTCGCGAACGAAAAGTCGGCTGCCGGCAATTCGCTTGGAGGACGGGCTTTTGGCGGCGCCCGCGAGCTACGATGTGGTTCTGCTTCTCGACGCGTCGCACAGCATGCGGAACAACGACCCGCGCGATCTTCGCAAACAGGCGACCACCGCCTTTTGGCGCCTGGCCTCGAGCAGTTCGCGCATTCGCCGTCTTTCACTGGTCCGCTTTCGCAAGGATACGCGCCTGCTCATTCCGCCGACATCGCCCGCGGACATCGCCTCGCTCGACTCGGCCTTGGACAAGCTCCGCCCGTATTCCTCCACCGATTTTGGTCCCCCGTTTGTGGAAGCGGCACGCCTGCTGGACGAGGCGCCGGGCGGTCGCGCCGTCCTGTTTCTGTCCGATGGCAAACCACGCGAAGACTACGCGGATACGCACCGCAAACTCGCCGACATCGACGCCCCGGTATACACTATCGGACTGTCCGAAGAGGCGGACGGCGAACTGCTCTCCCGCATTGCCGCGGAAACGGGCGGCCAATACTTCCAAGCGCCAGCCGCCGACCAGTTGGACCGGATATTCCACCGGATCTTTCGCATCCTGAGCGAACCCCGCACCGTGGTGGAGTACAGCAACTTTTCCGGCAAAGGGGAATTTGTCGTCGATCCGGAGATGACCAACCCCTTCCTTACGCTCGCCGCCCGCGGGCAGGGAAAGAGCCCGGTAAAACTCGATTCCAAGCCTCTACCCAGTGCCGCGACCGGCGGCGTGTACGAACGCGATTTGAGCGATCTCCCGGCCGGCGCGCATCGCATCTCCGTTCCCGCCGACCTGCACGCGTCCTGGACCGTTCGCGCCGAGACTGACGTGAGCCTTACTCCCTTCGCAGTGAACCGAAGCGCTCCGCGCGGCGCCGACCTGGTGTTCGGCTGCTTCGTGCGCGGCGCCGAAAATCTCGACAAAGCACAACTCAAAGGCAAACTCCTCACACCCGAGGGACAGTGGCGGGAACTGCCGCTGGAGACAACGCCGTTCGGTCTTCGCAGCGCACGCTTCCCCGCACCCTCCGCCGGTCGATACAAAGTTGTCCTGACGCTGCATGCCGAGCGCAAAAACAGCCCAGTCCTTCGACAACGGCAACTGGACTTCGTCCGCACCGCCGCAGGCGCACCCGCCGTGGGGCAGACCGCGGACGCCCAGCCCGTCAAACTCTCCAGGGACACCGCGGAGTCGGCGTCCGCTCCGCTCACAGTTTCCCCGAAAACCGATCCGCAGGCAACGAAAACCGGACTCCAAACAACATTCTGGAGCGAACCGTCATCCCTGAAGCTAACCCCCTATCCCGGCGAGGAGCAAGCCAAAACCGTCACCATCAGGCTGAACTCCGCCGCCTCCGCAGATCACCCAATCACCGTCGTTGCGGAGTCCGCAAACCGCTCCGTGTCCCTGCGCGTCCGCGGCACGCCCCAACCCAATCAGACCACGGAACTAACAGTCACCGCCCGCGCCGACGAACGCAGTGCGGGCAAGCCTATCCGCGGGCATTTGACAATCTCCCGCGGCTCGCGAAGCTGGAGCGTTCCGATTCGCGGCCAAGTCCAAACGCCGCGTTTGGTCGCAACGTTCGACGCGGGAGAATGGCAGGTGGAAGCCCGGGAACTGGTTCGGCGCGGCACGGTTACGGTTTCGGTTGCACCGGAGGGACGATGCGAGGTTCGCACCGACCCGGAGGGGGGGAGCCCGTGGCAGGCGCCGCAGAACCCGACCGTGGCCGACGCCGAGCCCGTCGATATCCCACTCGCGTTCCGGGTCCCGTTACCGGAGGAGAGGACGCGCTGGGAGGGGGCCGTAACCGTCGGCGGCCCCGGCCTTGAAACAATCTCGCTGCCGTGGGAATTCGCTTGGCAACCGGAGGTCGCCGCCGCGGATTCAGGGTTGAGCGGACCGACGGCACCCGGTTCGGGGCGCTTCCCCTGGGCGTGGCTTGTCTGGACGATTGCTGCCTTGCTGGTGTTTCTGCTGATCCTGACGATTCGCGGCTCGCAGCGCGCGGCGTTTCTGCTGGTGTCCGCGATCATTCACCTCATCGTCCTATTCTTTACGCTCCCCGATTCAACTCTCGAGGAAATTGCGGATTCCGCAACCATGAAACCGCAGACGGTGGCGGTCGGCAAAGCCGTCCAGGAGGAGGAGATCGCCGCCGAAACCGAACGGCGACAATCCGAGGACGCGGCGCCGACCGAGGGCAAAAGCGAAAAGACGGAATCCGAGACGGAACAGAATCCAAACGAAAAAAGCAATAACCTTGATGCGCCTGCGAAATCCGCAAAAACGCAGGAGAACGAAGCGCCCGACAAACTCCACAAGGATACTGAAAAAACGAGGCGGGAAAGCGAGGATTTGCAGGCCGAAACCGGCGAACCCGTCAAGAAACACCGCGCAAAAACACAAACGCCGGAGACCACGGCCGCCGAAGCCGAGAGCGCTCCGGAAACAACTGTCGTGGATATCAGCGAAGCCTCCCAACAAAACGCCCAACCCCGCGCCGTCCCCACTACGAAGACGTCCACTGTCGACACGCCCGTCAACACGCTTCACAAAAACGTGACAAAAAGCGCGGCCAAAACCGAAGACGTGCGCTCCGAAACTTCCCCGTCCGCGCCTCGCAAGCACGCCGCGCAAATCCACTTGGGCAGTCCGGCCGACGCCGCCGAATCGTCGCGCCCCGTCAACGCAAGCTCGGGCGATCCCGACGACGTCTCCCGGCAAGCCCCAACCAGCGCCGCCAAACAACCCCGCACTCAGGTTGCTGCGGGCGCCAAGCCGCGCAACGTGGCTGGCAAACTGGCAAAACGGATGCTGGAAGTGGCCGACGCCGCCCCATCGTCCGCCGACGCCCCCATTCCGCGTAAGTCCGAAACGCGTGCCGGCCAGCAATCCGCGCCCCGAAAAACCACGCACACCAACAGCGCGATTGGACGGCTGTCGTCGGATCAGGGCGAGCCAGCCGCGGACCAACCCGCTCGGAATATCTCAACCGGATCGCGGCGCGTCCCTGTCGATGCGCCGACACCGAGCCTCGTCGGGCGTCCCAACATTGCGAAGACCGCACCCCGCAAGACAACCGCCCCCTTGACCTCGCCGAGCCGTTCGCAATCCCCGCCGCCAACCAAGCGGCGCAAAGAATCCAGCGGATTCGCCGCCGCACCACAGAACACAAACACCGTTGGAACAGCCGTTTCCAGCGCAAATGACGAGGGGGGCGATACGGACCGAGGCGTCAAACTCGCCGCAATTCGCAGCCGCTCCGGGCGGCCCCGCGTTTCATCCGCGCCGACATCTGCGCCGCCGACCACTCCGGCCCCGCGCCGAGCGCGCCGGATCCGATCCGACCCAACCGACGACCATCCCCCGCTCAATAATCCGCCGACAAAAAAACGACGCTCCGCAACTCACAACGACGAAGGCGCCCCGGCAGAAGACAGCCGAAAGCAGACAGCCTCACTACAACCGACGACACCGACAAGCCCACCCTTGCCCTCGCGCCCGATTCCCGTCAAGCCGCCGCAACAGCCGCCGCAAATTTCAGGCGACAAACTCACCGAACCGCCGACCATCGGGCGAAAATCGACCGCGGCAAACAGCGCGCAGAGTCGCTGGCGACGCACCTTCCCAAACTTTAAACACTCCGGAGACTGGGACTGCGACCGCACTGCCATGCTGAACCTGGCCCACCAAGTGGAACATCGCACCGGCAGCATTCTGCCCTTCGAAAGCCGCAACGTATCCGTCGAGGACGAAAACCTGCACAAAGCCCCCTTCCTGTTCATGAGCGGGCACAACGACTTTGTCTTCACCGATCAGGAAGTGGAATTCCTCCGCTCCTACCTGAAGAAGGGCGGCGCGCTGTGGATCAACGACTCCACCGACGTGGACAACGAAACCTTCGACCGGGCGGCGCGACGAGAACTGAAACGCGTTCTGCCCGATCAACGCCTGCGCGAAATCCCCCTGGACCACCCCATTTTTCAAGCGCCCTACGACTTGAGCAAAGGCTTTGCAGGATTCCGCGTGCCGCCGGGAGACAAATACCGCCAAGACTACTTGGAGGGTGTCTGGCAGGACAAACGCCTGACCGTGGTATACACCCGCAACGACTACGGAGACGGTCTCGAAATCGATGCCCACACCCGGGCGCTCATGCCCTCGCTTACCGACCTCACGCAGGGAGAAATGCAGGAGGCGTCGGTGCAAATGGGAACCAACATCTCCCTCTACTTCGTCCAGGGACGAGAGGACAACGAAGACGCCCAACTCAGCCAACGCGCCGCACGCAGCGTCAAAAATCCGGCGGAGGAACGCCGACGGCGCTGGGAAAATGTCGATGCAAAATCCCTGCCTCTATGCAATTCGGCCGGCGCCTGGAGCAAGCCCGATGGCTGGGACGGCCCCCATTACCTGCCGGTCGCCGCCGAAGATACCGGGCGAGAAAACTTTGTCGGCGTGCGCTTCCGCCACACCGACGGCGAGTTCGAAGGCTGGCGAGCCCAGGCCACACTGGCGCGCTCCGTGTCCATGACCCTCACCAACGAACAAGTCCTGCTTTTTGACGTGATCAACCCCATGAAAGGCGGCGCCCGGATCGCCGTTGCCTTCACAAGCCCAAACAACCCTTACATCGAATCCGCACCCATCTTTCTGAGACCCGGTCTCAATCGCAACATCGCCATAGACTTGCGCGAGAACTCCTTCAAAACAGAAGCCGTCAATTGGGAAAGCCGAGCCTCCTTTCCCGACGACATAACCCTCGACCGAATCTTTATCCTGACCTACCCCCAGCAACCAACAGGCGCCATCGAATTCGGCAACCCCCGCTTGGCCAACCCATAACCAACCCAAAGGATGGCGGGCATCCCTGTCTGCCGCATCCGCAAGGGCAGGCGAGACGCCCGCTTTGCGCAACTTGGAGCTGCGGCGTTGGCGGAGAGGCGGGCACTTGGACCCATACCCCCTCGGCGTCGAGGGCGCCGCCGGCTACTTAGTACAGGGCGCGGCCCCCCGCGCCCGAATCCGTCGTCGAGGGCGCCGCCGGCTACTTAGTACAGGGCGCGGCCCCCCCGCGCCCGAATCCGGCGTCGAGGGCGCCGCCGGCTACTTAGTACAGGGCGCGGCCCCCGCCGTTCTTCCGCGTGTTGCAAGATTTTTAGTGAACGCCGCAGATTTGCCCCCAGCCCCAATCGGGTGTAAAGTACGTGACGAACCGAAGTCAAATGTTTCACAGATTGGAACGAGAATGAGTGTTTCACAAAAATATCTTGCCGAGCATCTGGGCATTTCCACGGCCACAGTATCCCGTGCGCTCAATAACGATCCGGCGATCAAGCCGAAAACCCGCGCCCAAGTAATGTCCGCGGCTGCCGAACTCTGCTATTTTCCGCCCCGGTCTCAGAACGAGTCGAAGACCTCGACCCGCATCACCGACACTATCGGCGTGCTGGTCCGCTACGACGGCGCCCACGCCGCCAGTGTACACGTAAGCATGCTGGCCGGCATCAGTGAGGCCTGCGAAAAGCGAAACAAGCTGCTGACGGTGCATTACATTTCCGGCAGCGAAGTCGACCACTTCACGGAGAACACCTCCGCCCCAATTCTCCAGAGAAACCGTGTCGGCGGCTTCGTCCTGTTGAACCAGTTTCCCGACCACGCCATCGAGTGGCTCGCCACCCGCTGGCCCTGCGTCGTCATTCACAACTACACCCCCGGCACCAACGCGGACGTGGTCGAAGTCGATGCCATCGACGGCATCGGACGCCTGCTGCGCCGCCTCTACGACCTGGGACACCGCCGCTGCGGATTTGTCGGCCACATCAAACGCCACGGCTTCACCCATGCACGCCATGCCGCGTTCGTCCAATCGCTGGACGCTCTCGAACTGCCGTATGATCCAGCAGATTTTGGGCGGGCCGACACGCAGAACGTCGGTGCCGTCGGCGATTGGCTCCAGGAACGCACTGAAGCCGGCGTCACCGCCTGGATCTGTGACCACGACGGCCTCGCAAAGGCTGTCGGCGGCGAACTGCTGCGCCGCGGATTCCGAGTCCCCGGGGACGTCAGCCTCACCGGCATCGACGGGAACGGATTTTTGGCGGACGGACGACAGATCACCTCCATCGAAACCCCATTCGAGGATCTCGGCGCCGCCGCCGCACACCGACTTATCCGCCGCCTCGAATACCCGCAGGCCGCCCGCCCCCATATCATGATCCCCGGACGCGTCATCGAAGGCGAAACCATAGCCCCCGCCAACCAACACCTCACAGGATGAGCCTTGCAGGCGAATGATCCCGATCCCCCATCGTGGCTCTGCCTTTTAGGCGGAGCTACGGAGTCTCAAAAGTCCGCTTCGCCGGACGCTATCCTGCCGCAGGCATCCCCGCCCGCCCTCCTAGTGACCGTTCTCACGGGGAGGGCGGCGGTTTCGGTTGTGAGTAACGATTGAGCCGGGTGTTTTTAAGGTCAGAGTTCCGCGTTTACGCGGCAGTGGAGGCGCAGCTTTAGCAAGCCGGGCTCCGGGCCTGGGACGGGCAGTGCAGTTTGCTTACCTGCCACCGCCGTCCGTCCGCTCGCTGA
>JBMCIU010000075.1:0-7629 GCA_048616755.1 Verrucomicrobiota bacterium | reverse complement strand
AAAGGCAGAGCCACGATAAAGGGCGAAAAACGGTAGCTCCGCCTGAAAGGCAGAGCCACGATAAAGGACGAAAAACGGTAGCTCCGCCTGAAAGGCAGAGCCACGATACGGCAAAACCCGTCATTCTGTTTTCTCCTCGCCGGTATCATAGGACAGCTGCAGGTTTCCGGTAATGCGGGTGACCTCGTCGACGGAGGTGGCGCCTGCGGCGACTTTCTCCCAGCCGGCGTCGCGCAGGGTGCGCATACCTTTGGCGCGGGCCTTGCGGCGCAGTTCGGCGGTGGGAGCGTGGGCGCTGACCATATCCTGAATTTCCTCGTCGAGCAAAAATATCTCGAGGATGGCGACTCGTCCGCGGAATCCGCTCTGGTTGCATTCGTTGCAGCCTTTGCCCTTGAATGCGCAGACTTCCGACTCTTCAATGTTCAACGCTTGAGCCATGTCGGCGCGCACGCGGTCGGGGATGTCGCCATCTTCGGTTTTGCAGTGCGGGCAGATGCGGCGCAGAAGGCGCTGGGCGAGCGAGGCGCTGACCGACGCGGACACCAGATAGGGCTCGATGCCCATGTCGACCAAGCGGTTAACCGCGCCCACCGAGTCGTTCGTGTGCAGAGTGCTAAGCACCAAGTGGCCGGTCAGGGAGGAACGAATGGCGATGTCCGCCGTCTCTCCGTCGCGAATTTCGCCGACTAGAATGATATCGGGATCGTGGCGCAGAATCGAGCGCAGACCTGCGGCGAACGTAAGGCCGATATTGGCGCGAATCTGGATTTGGGTGGTACCCTCGAGTTCGTACTCGACGGGATCTTCCACTGTGATAATTTTGCGTTCCGGGTTATCCGAGCGCGTTTTGGCCAGGGCGGCATAGAGCGTGGTGGTTTTACCGCTGCCGGTTGGGCCGGTGACCAAAACGATGCCGTGCGGCAGATTGACCAGTTGGTTGAGCAGCGCCATCTGCTGGGGATTGAGCCCAAGCTGATCCATTTCCAGGAAAATTGCCGAGCGGTTGAGGATCCGCAGGCAGAGGGTTTCGCCAAACCGGGTGGGCAGAATGGACACGCGCAGATCGAACTGTTCTTCGCCGATGTGCACGCGGATGCGTCCGTCGTGCGGCAACCGCTTTTCGGCGATGTTCAGATCAGCCATGATTTTTAGCCGGGTGACGAGCGATTCGTGCAGCTCGCGGATGCCCGGCGGGGTGGGAACGTCGCGAAGCATGCCGTCGATGCGGTAGCGCAACTTGACGTCCTGCGGCATGGGCTCGACATGGATGTCGGTGGCATTAACTTCGAGCGCCTCGAGCAGAATCTGGTTGACCAGCCGGATGATCGAGGCGGTCTCCTCGTCGTTGGCCAAATCCTGGCCGAGGACGCCGTCGTAGCTCACTCCCTGGCTGGCGCGCTGCTGCAGGGTACGGTCCTGGCGGATCTGCAGAACGGTTTCCGCGCCCAGGCCGTAGACCCGCTTCAGTGCCTGGCGCACGGCGGATGGCGTAGCCACCGCGGGCTCGATTCGCACGCCCAGCAGCAAGCGCAGATTCTCCCGCTCGCGGACACCCGGCGGGCTGGCAAAGGCGGCGCGCAGGGAAGACCGCGTGCGGAGCAGCGGAATCATTTTGTAGTGGAAAGCCACCTTGGCCGGCGTGGTTTCAACGGCATTGTCCTGGAACTCGGCCGTTTGCAGATCGACGAACTCCAACCCGGCCTCCTCGGCCAAGGTTCGATATACGTCCTCCTCCGATGCCAGCCCCAGGTTGAATATGGCGTCGACAATTCCCGCGCCGGTGCGCCGCGCGCGCTTGCGCACCTGGGCGGCGCTGTCTTCGGAAATGATTCCGCGATCCACTAGGGTGTCCAACAACCGCGCGGAAACGGCGGCGGACTCTTGAGATTGTGCCGGCATGTCGGGCATGATTGTAAACTACAGTTTAGGGTTGGAAACGCTCGAATTAATTCGCCAAATTCAGAATTCGCAGTTCGTTGCCGAAGTTCGAACACAAACGGCAAGGCGCCACTGGAATCCGAGTATGTAAACAGGCAAGAGTTATTCGAGCGGCAGATTCTTGGTTTCTTTTTTTTGCGTGAATGTGGCGGTCGAGCCGTCCGGCAACTCTACGGTGAATTCGTCGGGGGACAGAGTGACGATGGACAGCGTGTCGCGGATTGTATCGTCGCGGTCAAGATACACTTCCTTACCGCTGTCATTGAAGCGAATCAGGGCTCGCTCTTTGCCCGATGGCCCTTTCATCCATCCCAGATAGGTGATGCGGACGTGCGGAGTCGGTTTTGGCGGCTCCTCGGGCTGTTCGGGTTCCTCCGGCTGCTCGGGTTCCTCGGGTTTCTCCGGCTGCTCCGGCTGCTCCGGCTGCTCGGGTTTCTCCGGCTGCTCCGGCTGTTCTGGCTTCTCGGGCTGCTCTGGTTTCTCTGGTTTCTCGGGTTTATCGGGGCGGAAATTTTTCCATGGTCGTTCCTTTTCCTTTTTTTCGGGCAGCACCATGAAGAACGGATGGAGATCTTGGAGATTTGGTGCGGCATTGTCGTTACGGAAATCAAAGGCTTGTTCGGGATCGAGGTAGGCCTTAGGTTCAGGGGTTGCCGCGCCTGAGACGTGGGTATCGCGCTCTCCGCCCCACTGTAGGATCCAGGCGGCGCCCGCAATCACCAGCAGTACCGCAGCTACCACCAATATCACCTGCTCCCATTTCATCAGGAGGAATTGTTTCCAATCGGTCATATTTAGGCCCCCGCCGGTAGGATTTTGCGTTCGCGCTGTTCGGGAGCATCAATTGATTTGGCGCTGTCCAGCCGGAAGAAAGCCGAACATTCCACCGTCATTTCAATGCGGTCGCTCCGCGGGGATTTTTTGGGCGGCACGATCTTGCTCACTTCGATGCGCGAGAGCGTCAATAATTGTTTGCTGTTCTGCAGCCGGCTCAGGAACGCGTTCATGTCGGGCACGGTGCCCCGCAGGGTGAGGCGGACCGGCAACTCGAGCAGATACGGTTTGTCTTTTTTCTCGCTCACCGCGTAGGCAAGCCTGGGCAAGACACTTATTTTGGAAACCGGGCTCCCGCGTCCGTCTACGTTGTAGCGTTTGACCTCCGGATGAGGCGCGGGCGCCAGCTGGCATTCCAGGGCTAGATCTGCCAGCTTCTTCACCGTCCAAAGGTGCAACAGCTGCTGGTACACGTACACTGAGTCGCTGGTTTCGCCGAGGCCCAGAACCTCTTCGTCAAAATGAATGTTCCCCTCCTGCAGCTCCTGGTGTATGGAGCTGTATTCCTCGCGATAGTCCAGACGGGAGACCACGTTGCGGAAATCATCCGGTCCGCTATCGGTATAGCGCCCGATGTTTTCATTAAAAGTAGCGGCGACCTGGTTCATAACTTGGTCGCAGCGGCGCCCGAAGCGGTCTTCGGCCGTTCGCATCATATCGCGCCGGCTTTCGAGCCTCTCCGGATCCAGCGGCCAGTTGTTTTCCCTCAACCGATCGGTCAACGCGTCCCGGCGGTTGCGCAGCTCGGCCACCCGGTCTTGACGCGGATAGATCAGTGCGACGTAGAGCACGGCGAACACCACGAGCAGGACGGCGGCGAAAATGGCCAGATTTTTGTGTTGAGGGATCATCTGGTTGTCGAGTTGTCGAGGGTGCTAGCACTCTCTGATTGTCCATGTTTTGTCACGATTTGGGCTTCTTGCCGGAGCGCTCGCTTTCGGGTAAAGTTACCGGCTGGGAGGCGAACGGCAACTTGAGCAGGAATGGCTTGTATTTCTCGCGGGCGGCTTCGTTTTGGTCAATGTGCTCCAACCAGTTACCAAACAGTTGCTTATCCGGCTCGATCTCTTGGTTCGGGAGTAGATCAACCTCGTCGAACAAGTCGGCATATTTGGTGTTTTTCTCGTCCTTGGAGGCGCCGTTGAGCCGATCAACCATTTCGCGCACATGTTTGTAGGGCTCGGTGATCAAGTATTTCGAGAACCCGGCGGCCACCAGCGCACGCATGGGCTGTACATCGGTCACCGGATTGATGCGGGGAAATTCTTGGTTGGCCGCCGGCGCATCCTTGTCGCCGCCTGCGCCGGTCAGGAACCCCATCAGCCGCCGGTCGTCGCGCCCGGTTTTTCGCTTGTTGTTGCTCAGCTGATCGCGTTCGATGCGGCCTTCGTCCTCGGACTGCTCTTCGCCCGGAATTCGGTGGTAGCTTTCCTGATCTCCCAGGTAGACGAACCAATCATCATCGCCGCGGACTTCGGCCAACGCATCGACGGCGCGCAGGAAGCGATGCGCGCGATTGGCTTTGGCCACGATCGGCAGGACCACTCGTTCGCGATGTTCGCGCGTGCGGATTAGCTCGTTCAGTTGCGGGATCACGCGCTCGCAGCGTTTGAGTTCGTCGATGCGCTCGGTCACCGCGCGTTCCTCGACGCGCAGATTGCGATAGAGCCAAGCGCCGCCAACAGCTAAAGCAACGGTCAGCAGCAGCACCGCCAACGTGAATGTCCCGGCATTGGCGCGACGGGCGGCCAGGCAAGCAATTGAGGGGGTGCGCAGGGAGATGGGCAAAGCGGCGCGTCCAACCCCCTGCAGAGCGCCGCCGTAGGCGATCGTCGTCTGCGGATCCGGAGCGCCGGATTCGTCCGCCGGCCCGACAATGCGGGCTTCGCAGCCGTACTCGCGCCCCAGGTGCTGAACGAGACCGCCCAGTTTGGCGCCCCCGCCGCAAAGGCCAATAAATTCAAACATGCGCGTGCCCGCTTCGCCGGTCTCCTGACTGCGCCAATGCTCCACGGCTTCGCGAATCTCCGAGTCCAACTGCCGGCTCGCTCGCTGCAACGGACCGTTCTCGCCGCCGGCGTCCAAATCGGCCTCCGCCTTGGAAGTCTCGGCTTCACCCTCGGATACGCCCAAATGCTTTGCCAAATCCAAGGTATAGCGCTGCCCGCCGAACAGCAGCGAGGATACCGACAGGATCTGACCGCCCGCCACGATCACCAGCGTGGAACTCTCCAAGCCGATGTCCAACAGCATCTGCGGCGAGGGTGAACGGCTTTTCTCCGGATGCAGCGCAAAATAGGCGTTCGCCAGCGCAATGCCCGAGAGCGTAAAGTCATATAGATTCAATCCCGCGGGCGCCAGCTCCTGTGCGCGCTCCTCGATCACCGTGCTTTTGGCAATGCCGATGACGACGGGATTCGCCTTTCCCAAACCCGGCGGCATGGCGGCGTGGTCGTGCAGGAAGCCGTCGTCGGAGAACTCAGCGGCCTGCTCGGTCTCGTAGGCAACCATCTGGTCGAGCTTGTCGGTTCGGACTCCCGGCGGAAAGTCGTTGACCTGGATCGTGCCCAGGTACTGGGGGATGCACACGGTAATCTCCGCGCCGTTCAGCCCCAATCCGCGCACCCACCCCGGCAACGCTTCAAGCACCGCCTCGGGATCATCTATCATACCTTCGGCACGACAGTCCAGAACTCCCCGCCGCACAATCCGCCCGGCGCGCACGGCAACGGCCTTTACGCTCGAGCGGCCCATGTCCAGGCCGACAATCGGTTTGGAGTGTCCAAGTGACATATAATTCGGCCCGTCTATTGATTGGAACCGGCGGGAGATGCAGGCGACAAATCATTGACCCGGACGAACTCTCCGTTTTCGTTGATGATCCGGGGCGTCACAAACACCAGCAGGTGCTGCGGCTCGCTGACATCCTCTTCGGAGCGGAAGAACCGCCCCAGCAGGGGAATGTCGCCGATGAACGGAACTTTCTTCTCCTGAGAAATTTCGCGGGTTTCGATCATTCCGCCCAGCACGACCGTCTGGCCGCTTTTGGCCAACACCGTGGTTGCCAGGCTGTTTTCGGTCACCTTCGGCAGCTGATAGCTGCGCGGGGAATCGGCATCCTCGATATTGCCCTGGTCGTCCAGCAACTCTTCCGGGTCGCCGCCGGTGCCGTAATTGAAGAAGCCGTCGAGTTGCGTGCTGGCGGGGGTCAGGGACAGCAGTACGGTTTCGATGTCGTGGCCGATATTAACCCTCACCTTGAGCGACAAGCCGATATTTTCGGACTGGGGCGAGCCGACCGGCTCGAAGAAGAATAAGTCCTCCGCATTTACCTCGCTGTCCTCGCCGGTATCGATATTGGCTTCCTGCACCTGCCATTCCTCCCAGTAGCGCAGGGTGTAGCCCTTTTTGATCTCCGCCTCGTGATTGTTGATTACTGTAATCCGCGGCGCGCTTAGCGTTCGGAAGCTGCTGGTCTGGCGCATGGCTTCGATGACCACGTCGAAATCCACCTCGCCCAGCACGCCGGAGAGGCTCAGAGCCGAGCCGTCGCCGCTGAACTCGGTGCTCTGGCTTCCCTGCTGGCCGATGGAAATACGCGGCTGCAGGGAGGCGCTGGCGTCGTCGCTATCCACGGAAATGGCGCTCCAATCCATGCTTACGCGCATCAGGTCGGCGTGGCTGATAGTGACAAAGCGCGCCTCGATCAGCACCTGTTGGGGGCGTATGTCGAAATCGCGCAGCATCTCCTCGACCCGGCGCAACTGCTCGAGGGTGCCGCGGGCCAGCAGCAGATTTCGCTTGGGGAACAGCCGAAACGGATCCTCGGCGTCCGTCAGCACGTAGGAAAGCGCATCCTCGAGATCCAAATCCATATACTCGTCGCCGCCGCCCGCGGTGGCCCCCAGTCCGCTGCCGGTGTCCCCGCCGGCGGATGCCGGCCCCGGGATAAGACCGCGGCGCAGCTTGTAGACACGCGTGTGCAGTTTGGGAGCGTTGTCGGTGTTGCCGTCGGTCTGGGTAACCCAAATTATATTGCTCCCAACGTGGAAGGCAATCCCCATGTTTCGGGAAATGTAGCTAAGCACCTCGCGCAACGGCACCTCTCTGACCTTGACCGTCAGGGTGGGGCCACCGCCGCCGCCCTCGGGCGGAAAGCCGCCATCCTCGCCTTCTGCCCCTTCGGCTGCCGCGTCCCCCGCCAGCGCCTGGTCGGCAATGATGTTCATATTCTCGATCCGGCTGAGCTCTTCGATGATCTCGGCCACATCCGCCTCTTCCAAATCCATGCTCACCGGCGAATTCACCAGCTCTTCCATCGGTCCCGGGGGCAACTCGACATCGGGATCCATCGGCGGTATTTCCACGGTTTTGCCGTAGTTTTCCGGTATCGCAAGCCCGGCTTTGACCTCGTCCAAGGCCAACCGATTCGACGCCTCCGGCGTCATCCGCCCTTCCATGGTTCGCCGACGCGCCTCGATTTCGGTCAGCAGGGCGTTGACTTCGCTCGGCAAACGTCCCTCCCGGACCAACGGAGCAATTTCCCGGCGTGCCGCCTCGAGTTTGTCGTCCTCCAAAAACCGCGTCGCAGCGCGAATCCGCTCTCGAACGTCAATCGCCTCCTCCGCGGAGTCCGCAGACGAGGCTTTCTCTTCGGCGGTCGAACCGTTGTCGCTCCCCCCCATCCGACTGTCGCCCTCGGCAGGGACGTGCTGACACGACATCCCGAAAATCCCAAACAGCGAAACAGTCAAGCTCAGAAAAACACGCGAAATAGGTTGAAGCATAATCAGTTCCAATTGCTCGTTAGGGAGTCCAAACACCCAGTTCCCACTGCAGTTTGCTCTTAAAGAT
>JBMCIU010000074.1:0-7641 GCA_048616755.1 Verrucomicrobiota bacterium | reverse complement strand
GCGGCTCGATAATTCCCGATTGAAAAATTTAAGAGAACCACGGATGGACACAGATACACACAGATTATTGGCAGAAAAATAAGACAGTCCAAAGGCACCCCATTTTTAACGCGAATCCGGCGAATCTATGCGAATAAATCCAGTAGTGCCCCTTTTCTCAGTCATCGGGCAGTTGCAGTGCCACCACGAGCGCCCTGTCCAACTCGTCCAATTTCGCTGCCGAGGGGAACTGTGAACGGTGAACTGAGTCTCGTCGGGTCATTCCACTCGGCTGGTTTGGCGCGGGTCGTAGGCATTGCGGACGCCTTCGCCGATAAAGACGCCCAGCAGCATCACGACGAACAGGGCCAGTGTGGGGTACAGGATCAACCACCAGGCCCAGCGGAATTCCTGGGCCTGGTGCAGCAGTTGCCCCAGGCTTGGCGTGGGCGGCGGCAGGCCAAAGCCCAGGTAGTCCAGTGCGGCCAAAGCTCCCACCGCGCCAACCAACAAAAACGGAAACAGGGTCAGAATCGGCACCAGGGCGTTGGGCAGGATGTGGCGAAAGATGATCACGGGCGCGGACAATCCGAGGCAACGCGCGGCCTCGACAAAATCCTGCTTGCGCAGACGCAGAAATTCCGCCCGCATGTAGTATGAGACGCCGATCCAGTTGAACAAGGCGTAGACAATCAGCAGCAGCATGAAGCTGCGTCCGTACACCGATCCCATCAGGATCATGATGTAGAGGAACGGCAGGGCGCTCCAAATTTCGATCAGGCGCTGCGCGGTAATGTCCAGGCGGCCGCCGAAATATCCCTGAACGGCTCCGGCGATCACGCCCAGCACCGTAGCGGAAACGACCAGCAGGATGCCGAACAACAGCGATATTCGCAATCCGTAGACCGCCCGCGCAAAAACGTCCCGGCCCGCGCTGTCCGTGCCCAGCCAGTGGTCGGGCGTGGGCCGAAACGGGAACCGTACCTCCTCTCGCTCAAACTGAACCACCGCCTCGGCATCGCCGACCCGCACTTCCATGGGTTCCACGGGCTCCTCGAAACGGGCCTCGGCTTTCTCCAGAATGGCGCGTTGACTGGAGGAGTTGAGGCGCTGCCAGAAGTCGCGGTACGACTCGGGAATATTCAGCGCCCGGTCCAGGCGAAGTGTCACCGGCTCAATGGCGTCAATTAACTGTCCGCGCAGGTTCAGTCGCACCAGCCGCGTGGGGGAATCCCGTCGCTGGTATCTCGACAACTGCACTCGAAGATCAATGCTCTGTTCATCCGCGGCGTCCACCTCCACGTTAAAAGGCGGGGCGTCCCGATTGGCAAAACGGTCTTCGAGGGCGTCGTTCAATGTTTTCGGCACCCGGACGACATCGGTCAGCGCTCGTCCGCGCAGGTCGTCGTCGGACGGGACCGGCAGGATCGATTCGCCGCCTTGAGAGCGGACAATTTGGCGGTTGCGATTGATATACAGCGCCGCCGCGCGCACAGCCGGGCGGAACTGCACGTCCACCTCGTCGGGAACGGCGATGCGCTCCGGATCAATCGACTCGTACGGACTATAGGGCACCGGCGGAAACAGCATCCAGTTCGCATCCTCGTCCGCGAACACCGCGAATTCCTTGAGCGCTTTGTAGTCCGGACGGGTGTGGATGCCGTTGTTCAGAAAGTCGTTTTGGCTGTAGGAGCGCGCCACAGGCACGAAAAAGCGCCCGTTGCAGCGCACCAGCAGCGGCTTGTTGTTGCACCACAACTCCGCCACCAGAGTCACCAAAAACAGCGCGCTCAACAAAATCAGCGATCCGTACGCTCGTTTCATCGCGCGGAAGCGGCGCAGACGTCGACGAGTGACGGGGTTGAGTTGGAATCGGCCGAGCTTCATCGGTCAAACGTAATCCTTGGATCAATCAGAACATAACAAAAGTCGGAGAGGATATTGCCCAGCAGAATCAGCACCGATGTCAGCGACAGGATGCCCATGAAGACGGCGTAGTCTCGCCCGTTGATGGCCTCCAGGCTGAGCCGCCCCATACCCGGGATTTCGAACACGCGCTCGATGATCACCGATCCGGCGAACATCAGTGTCAGGATGCCGCCGAAGCCTGTAGCGATGGGAATGAGCGCATTGCGCAGGGCATGTCGCCAAACCGCCTGCTTGAACGGAGCGCCTTTGGCCACGACCGTGCGCATGTAGTCCTGCCCGATCTGCTCCAGAAGCGAGTTTTTCATCAGTAGCGTAAGTACCGCGAAATTGCCGATGATGTAGCACAGCACCGGCAGAAACATGTGCTGAAACAGGTCCGCGGCCTTGCCGAAAAACCCCAAATTTGCAAAATTGTCCGATTGAAATCCCGCCACCGGAAAAATGTCCCACAGTCCTTCCACCGTTCCTGCAAACAGCATTTTCAGAACCATGCCGAAAGCGAAGGGCGGAATCGCGTAACCAATGAACACAATAGTGCTGGAAATCCAATCGAACGCGGCCCCGTTGCGCAGCGCCTTTGCCACGCCCAGCGGAATGCAGATGAGATAGGTAACGATGAAGCCGGTCACCCCGAAGGTTAGCGACACCGGCAGACGCTGGGCAATCAGCTCCCAAGCCGTGCGGTTGGGATACGCGTAGGACTCTTTGCGCAGTCCCACCACATCCGGGACCAGCCACTCCCAGTACTGCACCAGGAACGGGCGGTCAAACCCGAGGCTCTTCTCAATGGCTTCGCGCTGCTGTGTGGAAATGGATTCCGTGGCCGCGCCTCCGCCCGCTTCGCCCACTCCCGCTCCCTTCATCTGCATCATGATCTGTTCCACCGGTCCGCCGGGAACAAACTGCAGCAGCAAAAAGACCAAAAGCGTAATTCCGAGAAATGTCGGAAAGACCAGCATCAGTCGTCGAAGAAAATAGTCCGTGCGGTTCATGAAATCGAAGGATCAGAGATTGAAATTATTGGAATTGCACCCGATTTGTGCTTTGGGCGGATACGCGTCATAGTATGAGATGACCAGTCAGCGGGAACAATAATCGTTCGACTGCGTCGGGCAAGTGGTAGGACCGGATACAATAGAACAAAAAAGGAGATGCTCTCATGAAAATCAGTCAACACCTTCAATGCTTGGGCCTAAGCGCCGCTCTGTTCCTGGTCGCCACCGCTGGTCTGCAGGCCGGCGAGCCGAGCAAGCAGCTCAAGTCAACCACCGACAAACTGCTCGCCGTGCTCGAAAAACCCGAACTGAAGGGCGAAGACAAGCAAGATCAGCGGCGCAACAAGCTCGGTGACATCCTGCGCGAACGATTCGCCCTCCGCCAAATGGCGCGGCTTACCATCCGCACCCCCGAATGGAACCAGGCATCCGAACAGCAGAAGGAACGATTTTTCGACCTCTTCGGGCGCCTGCTTGAACGAACCTACCTCGACGAAATCGACAACCAGTACGAAGGTCAAACCATAACCTTCGGCGAAGAAAATATCCAAGGCCGGACCGGTACGGTAAAAAGCATCATCAAACGCGACGATGCCGACAATCTCCCCATTACCTACCGAGTCCTCAAACGCGGCGACAAATGGGTCATATACGACGTCGGCATCGACGACGTCAGCTTGGTGGGCAACTACAAGGACCAGTTTGCCGAGATTCTTGAGGGCGCCGACTTCGATGAGCTGCTCGCCAAGCTCGAGGACAAACTGATCCCTTGACCGGAAGACCGCCCTTGGCTACTTGAATTCCGGCAGCCAATCGCCGTGCGCTTCGATAAGGTCGTCGACCATGACGCGAATTTGGTCCAGGGTCAGCTCGCTGCGAGTGTGCGGATCAAGCATCACGGCTTGGTAGAGGGTATCGCGCTTGCGCGTGGCGGCGGCCTCAATGGCAACCAAGTGGACGTTGACGTGCGTTCGGTTCAGCGCGGCCAGCTGCTCGGGCAGGTGCCCCACGTAGCAGGGAGTGACGCCGTTGCGGTTGCACATGCAGGGGACCTCGACGCACGCCTCGTCGGGCAGATTGGATATCAGCCCGTTGTTGATCACGTTTCCGCCGATTTCATAGGGCACGTCGGTGACCACGGCCTCCATGATCCCGGAGGCGTATTCGTTCGACCGCGTATGGGAGAGGTCCGCATTGTTGACCAGTTCGTCGCGCTGCTTTTGCCATTTCTCGATCTGATTGACGCAACGGCGGGGATACTCGTCCAAGGGGACGTTGAATTCCTCGATTAGTTCGGGATGGGTATTTTTAATAAAGTATGGGTGGTATTCGGCGGCGTGCTCGGAGGATTCGGTGATGTAGTATCCGAAGTTGCGCATAATCTCGTATCGCACCATGTCGGGATGCTTTTCGGCGCCTTCCCGTCGGGCTTCCTCGTTTTTGGCGAACGCCCGCTTTTTGATCTCCGGGTAGAGGTCTTTGCCGTCCTTGGAGATTTCGAGCAACCAGCCCATGTGGTTGATGCCCGCCACCTTCCACTGGCAGGGGAGGCAGTCTTCCATGTCCAGCGCCTTCAGCAGCTGCGGCGCACAAACCTGCACCGAGTGACACAGCCCCACCGTCTTCACCCCCGTGTAGCGCTGCATGAAGCCGGTCAAAATCGACATCGGGTTCACGTAGTTCAGGAACCACGCATCCGGGCACACCTCCTCCATGTCCGCGGCAAATTCCTCCAGGACCGGAATGGTCCGCATTGCCCGCATGATCCCGCCGACACCCAACGTGTCCGCGATCGTCTGCCGCAATCCGTATTTCTTCGGAATCTCAAAATCAATCACAGTGCTTGGCTCATAGCCGCCCACCTGGATGGCGTCCACGACAAAATTCGCGTCGCGCAGGGCATCCTTGCGCTGTTCGGCACCCAAATGGGCGGTGATGATTGCTCGCCCCTCGTTGATTGTGCGGTTGAGGTTCTCGAGCATCATGCGCGAGTCTTCGAGCCGGGCGCCGTCAATATCGTACAGCGCGAAATGCGAATCCCGCAGGGCTTCGGAGCACATGCAGTCGCCCAGCACGTTCTTGGCGAATACCGAGCTGCCCGCTCCCATAAATGTAATCTTGGCCATGGATACTTATCCTTTCAATTGTGTCGTGTTTTTCAGCGGCCAAGTCGAAATGGCGCGCCGGATTTGTGAAACCCTGATACCATACCACCTCCGCCGCATTCCGCGATATCCCCACCAATTTCTCCCGTGTCCGTTGTCCCCAACCGCGACACTGGCTTTCCAGCCGGTGCATGAGACGCCGGCTGCACCAAAGCCGTCGAGGCTGAAACGCACAACTTCTGAATTTCTACAGCTCCGCCTAAAAGGCAGAGCCACGATAATCAGCATACGCGCATGAGGTCCGTCCATCGAGTGGTGTACTTCGGCGATTGTCGTCGACGCGTCATCGCCCACTTGCGATTTTTCATGGCGGAGGCGCCGACCGCGACGGAGTTGGGGCCGAACTCGGCGTTGATCGCATCGAGAGCTTGCGACAACGCTTTGGCGCGGGGATCGCGAGCGTGGAACAGGTCTTTCTGTTCGAGCGTTTCCGGAACCAGGTCATTAAGCAGCACCCCGGATTTTTTGTAGTTGAACCCCGGCTTGAAGATTCGTGCCAGGGCCTGGCCTGCCGCCTTGACGATGGGACCGGTATCGTTGGACGCCGGCACAAGAGGCGCACAGGAGCAGTTGGCATACTGCGGCGCGTTCGGATTGAACCTGTCGGTGTGAATGAATACCGAAATCGATTGCGCCGCCTGGTTCTGCCGTCTGAGCTTGGCCGCGGCCTCGGCGGCATACGCAACCACCGATTCATGCAAATCCGAATATGCGCTGACGCACCGACCAAAACTTTTCGAGCAGCACAGATTCTGCCGCGGCGGCGGATAGAGTTCAATGTCAAAGCACGCCACACCGCGGAGTTCCAAGGCGGTTCGCGCCAGATTCACGTCGAATTTTTTGCGAAGGCGGCTCTCGGGCTGCGCCGCAAGTTCGCCCGGAGTGCGGACTCCGCACCGCCGCAATTTGTCGGCCGTTCGCCGGCCCACGCCCCACACATCTTCGAGCGGAATCATCTCGAGCACTTCGGCAATCTCGGCGGCCTCGGTCAGCCGGCGGCAACGACAATCGGGTTTCTCCAGCTTAATCCACTCGGCGGCGATTTTGGCAAGCGTCTTGGTGCGGGCTATGCCGACTTTTACGGGTACGCCCACCCAATCGAGGCAGGTGGCGATAATTTCCCGCCCGACATCCTCGGCGCCCTTCGAGTCCAATTCCAGAAACGCCTCGTCGATCGAATAGGGCTCCACTTTCGGGGACATGCCGCCAAGCACCTGCATGATGCGAGCCGAAATGTCGCCGTACAGCTCATAATTCGAGGAGAACGCAGTAATATCGCTGCCTCGGGGCAAATTCCGGAGGCGAAAGTACGGGGTCCCCATCTTTACCCCCATTTCCTTGACTTCGGGAGACCGAGCCACCACGCAACCGTCGTTGTTGGACAACACAACCACCGGGCTGCCGCGCAAGTCCGGACGGAAGATGCGCTCGCAGGAAACGTAGAAGTTGTCGGCATCCACCAGCGTCGTCAGTTTGGGAACATTACAGCTCATGAACAACCTTGGTGACCCTGCCCCAAACCTGAAATTCCATGTCCTCGGTGATCTCAAGCGGCCGGTATCGGGGATTCTCGGGACGCAGAAAAACCCGACCGTCGCGCAGGACCAATCGCTTGAGCGTGAACTCCCCGTCCACGATGGCCACGACAACATCCCCGTTGCCCGCAGTCAGCGAGCGGTCGACCACCAGTAAATCACCGCAATTGATGCCGGCGCCAGTCATCGAATCGCCGTCCACCCGGACGAAAAACGTCGCCGGCGGGTTCTTCACGCAGTACCGGTTCAGGTCCAGCTGATCCTCGATATAATTCTCCGCCGGCGACGGAAAACCGGCACGCACACGCTCACACATCAGGGGTGCCAAGGCGACCGAAGACACCGGTACGGCAAAAGTCGTCAATTCGCGCGTTTGCAGATTCATTATACCCAACACCATTCTTGCTTATCTATATTTATACTATTATCAATAAGCCAACTATAAATCGAGTTTACAGGTTGTCAACCGCCATAGTAAAACAGGCGTCTCGGCCTGTTCGAAAGCGGCAGCAAGGGGGGGTGACATGGGCCTCGGCGCCAACGACGCCGAACACGACAGCGAAGGGCGTCGCCCTGGATTTACTCCATGATTTTCCCCTTCCCGCGCCCTGTAGAGGCGCAACATGGATGGTGTTACAATTGTACAAAGGGGGTATCCACTTGACGCAAGTGCAGCCTGCATATAGTGAGATGGGGTATGGACGCTTCACCGCATCCCGTTGCTGGAAAGGACTACCCGCGAACCTACCAGGAGTTCCTCGAGTGGTTCGGCAGCGAACACGCCTGCCGACGCTACCTCGCTCGCTGTCGGTGGCCGGACGGATTACGCTGCGCTCGTTGCGACGTGCTCGGCGCCGCTTGGGTTACGGGGAGGAGCGAGGACGCGGCAGCGCCAGGAAGGAAATCGTGGTCATAGGCGTGGAGGTTCTGAACCCGGTAACCGTTCACGGGGGGGGAACCCGGCCAGGAGCAAGGGTTGGCCAGCATTCGGCGAAGCGTCGCTTACACTCATGGAAGATCGTTTTTCGGTGATCCATA
>JBMCIU010000073.1:0-7645 GCA_048616755.1 Verrucomicrobiota bacterium | reverse complement strand
GTCCGTCGTTGTTTTACCATAATGATCCTCTACTGTTCCTGTTGGTTGTTTTCGTTTTGGTCTTCGCCAACCAGCTTTTTGAGTCGTTCGCTGGCTTGTTTGCGATTTTGATCTTGCTCGTCCTGTTCCCGTAGTTTGGTTTGGTCCGCCGACTCTTGTTGGGCGGGTTCGGGTTGATTGACGATGGTTTTGATGCGTTGTTCGGCTTTTTCGCGCTGTTGGTTGTCGGTCGGCGGCTCGGGCGCTTGCTCTTCGGTTGGCAAAGGGGTCTCTTCGGCAAGGTTTTTGAGGATGGTTTCGCCCTTTTCGGCGGCGGGTTGGCGCAGGTAGTCGGCGACCTGTCCCTCGGTTGCAACGCCGGCGGTTGCGACGTCCTCGCTGCGCGCGGAGCGGACGACTTCGAGGAAGAACTGTTCAAGATTGCGGTGGGGGCGGGTAATTTCCAGCTCGTTGGCGTCGACGCTTTCGGAGAGCACGGCGCGAATTTTTTCGAGGGTTTCGGAATCGAGGGCGGGGGTGTTGATTTGGGTGCGATCCTTAACCGCAAGCAGTTCGCGCAGCGCTCCGCGCGTGCGGATTCGCCCGCCGTAAAGCACCGCGATGTCATCGCAGACATCCTCGACGTCGGCTAAAAGGTGACTGCTGAGGATCACGGTTTTGCCGCGCTCGGCTAGCACGCGAATCACGTCTTTGACCTCGCGGCAACCGATGGGATCAAGCCCGGAGGTTGGTTCGTCGAGAATGACCAGCTCGGGATCGTTGATCAGGGCCTGGGCTAAGCCGATGCGCCGAGCCATGCCTTTCGAGAATTCGCCGACGGGCCGACGCGCGGCATGAGTCATGCCGACCATTTCCAAAAGTTGTTCGGTGCGGCGGTTGCGTTCGTCCGCGGGAAGGCCGAAAAGAGCGCCGAAAAAGTCGAGACTTTCCGCGGCGGTAAGATAAGAGTACAGGTAGGTTTCCTCCGGCAGGTAGCCGATGTGTTTCTTTACATCAACTTCGCGCGGACGCCGACCGAGCACGCGCAGTTCGCCGCGAGTGGGATGGAGCAACCCGAGGATGAGCTTGACGGTGGTGGATTTACCCGATCCGTTGGGCCCCAGCAGGCCAAAGACCTGGCCGCGCTGAACCGAAAAGTCGATGCCGCCCAAGGCGCGAGCTTTGGGACGTCCCCAGAAGTCGCGGAAGACCTTGGTCAAGCCGGCGGCTTCGACAACGGTTTGCGAGGTTGTCGAGGAAGATGAGTTCATGATTCGGCGGGGAGGGTTTCCAGCTCTTCGCCAGAGCGAACCAGACGGGCGCTGTTGAACAGGACCACCATGGAACTGACGGTGTGAATGACGGCGGCGGCCACGGGCGGTAAAAAGCCGGTTGCAGACAGATACAAGCCGCCGACAATGAACACTAGACCAATGAACAGATTCTGAGTCATGACGCCGCGGGCGCGCCGGGATAAGCGCACGAAAAAGGGAATTCGGCGCAAATCGTTGTTCATCAAGGCGACGGATGCGCTTTGGATCGCGACATCGCTGCCCACCGATCCCATGGCGATGCCGATGTCGCCGGCGGCCAGGGCCGGAGCATCGTTGACTCCGTCTCCAACTACGGCGGTGAGGGTGCCGTCGGCGCGGACTTCCTCGACGAAATCGACTTTTTCGTGTGGCAGGCAGCCGGCGCGAATTTCGGTCAGGCCAATTTTGGCGGCGACTGTTTCGGCGACGGCGGGGTTGTCGCCGGTGAACATGGCGCAGCGGGAGATGCCCAGTTCTTTGAGCTGCGCCACGGCTTCGGCGGCGGGCTCGCGGATGGCGTCGCGCAGGCCGATCCAGCCGAGCACGCGGTCGCCTCGAGCGACAAATATGCGACTCATGCCGGGCGCGTTGGCATCCTCCGCGTCGGTTAGAGCGCCGGAGGTGTCCAGCCCACATTCGCGCAGCCAGCTATCTCGCCCTACCCGGACGGTTTCATCGCCCACGGTGGCGACCACGCCTTTGCCTGCCATTTCGGTGAATTCGGTGGGTTCCCGCCAATCCAAATCCGCTTCCTCGGCGAGAAGGCGCATGGCTTGTGCGGCGGGGTGGTTGCTGTGGGCTTCGGCACTGACCGCGGCGTCCACCAAGTCGGCCAGCTCGACGCCTTCGGATGGTTTTAGACGTGCCACTTCCAGCTTGCCCTCCGTCAGGGTGCCGGTTTTGTCAAAGATGACCGCGCGGATGCGCGCAGCCAGCTCAATGTGGGCGACATCTTTGATCAGGATGCCGAGTCGGGCCGCCGAAGCGATGGCCGCCACTACTGCGGAGGGCGTGGCGATGACCAGCGCGCAGGGGCAGGCCATGACCAATACCGCAATCACCCGCGTGATGTCCTGGGTGAAGAACCAGACCAAGCCGGCGATCATCAGGATCGTAGGCGTGTAGTAGCCAACATAGCGGTCGATCATGCGCATGACGGGCGTGCGCGTGCGCTCGGCGGCGACGATCAGTTCTCGCACCTTGCCCAGCGTGGTATCGGTGCCAACACGAGTGACGCGAATGTCGAGAACACCGGTAAGGTTCTGTGTACCAGCGAACACTGACTCGTCGGGATTCTTGTCCGCAGGCAGGGATTCGCCGGTGATGGATGCTTGGTTAAGACTGCTGACGCCGTTGACAATGACGCCGTCCGCGGGCAGATTCTCGCCGGGACGGACGCGAAACACGTCTCCGACCTTCAATTCGAGAGCCGGAACTTCCTGCTCGCGTCCGTCAACGATCAAACGGGCGGTCTGCGGGGTAAGTCGGATGAGCGATTCGATGGAGGCTTCGGCGCCGCGGGCGGTACGGCGCTCGATGGTGATTGCCACCAGCATAAAGAAGGCGATGGCGCCGGCGGTGCGGAAGTCGTGGCTGGCGAAAGCGGCGATCAGCGCCAAGGCCACCAGCTCGTTCATGTAGATTTTGCCGTGGACCAAATCCCGAACGGCGGCGATGAGGATGGGGATCCCAAGGATCAGCGCGCCAACGACGGCGCTTAGGTCCGACGCGAAGGTATCGATGGCGTTGGGGAAGAACAGCTTGGCCAAGTATGAGTTAAGGACCAGGATGCCGCCGAAGAGGGCCAGCGCCAAGCGGGCGCCTTCGGGGTGCTGGTGCCCGTGGTCGCCGCAGGCGGGGCAGGAGGGATTGTCCGCGGTTGCCTCGCTTCCGCCGCGGTCTGCAATAGATTCCACTAGCATGGTTTATTCGATCTCGGTTTCAGTTGCATCGCTTTTTGGCACTTTAGGCTTGGGACTGAGGCTGAGGCGCACTTCCTGTCGCCCGTCTTCGCGGGGGCGCAGCAGGTATTTGCCGCCCACCTGTTCGAGAGTATCCCGAAGGGTGTCCAAGTAAAACGCGAACAGGGTGGCGCGCGGCGCCTTGCGATATTCGCGATTGAAGTCGGCGAAGGCGTCGGCATCGGCGGTAACAGCTTGAACAACGCGTTTTCGGTAGGCGCGTGCATCGGCGAGGATGCCGGATTCCTCGCCTCGTGCGCGGGCGATCTGCTGTTCCCGGTAGGCCCGCGCCTCGTCCTTGGCGGTCTGGTATTCGTTTGCGGCGTCCGCAACTTCGCGAAACGCGGAGAGGGTTGCCCCAGGCGGGGTGATCGGCGAGGCGCCCACGTATTGGATGTCGATACCCAAGTCAAGTGTTTCCACTTCGTTTTGGAAGCGCGCCCAGACGGCTTTGTCGAGGGTTTCGGACGTTGCGACGGATTCGTTGCGCCGTCCGAGACGGTAGACGCTCTCGACGGGCCAGCGGGAGACTTCCTTGAGTACGGCGTTGGCCAGCACGCTGCGCAGGATCTCGCGGACGCCGCGGGTGTCGCGCTTCTCCGAATCTTCGGGTGCGTAGAGCCCCAGGTAGTAGCGCTTGGGGTCGCTAATACGATAAGTGCAGGACCAGACCATATGCATGATGTTGGCATCGCCTGTGACTAGATATCCGTCCTCGCCGGGACGCAGCGTCTCCTGTATCTGCGCGGGAGCTTGCCGGGCGGCGTCAAGGGCGCCGGCGCTGTTTCGGCTCCAAAATTGGTCGGTGGTGATGGTGATGGATCGACCGGCGGGAATTTTACGCACCGAATCAACGGGGCTGGGCCATCCCCAGTACCAGCCGCTGCCGAAGGTGTCCGGCTTGCCTTCGCGAGTGACCAGCTTGCCAAAACGAAACAACATGGCCCGCTCATATTCCTCAACGTAAAAAATCCCGCCGAACAGCAAGCATACAAAGACCACGATGATCAGCACGCGCAGACCAAGGAACAGGAATCGCAACATGCCGATCAGCGATTGCAGCGCCTGATTTTGCTGCTCCGGTGCAGAGTTAAGTTGGTCGCTCTGTTCGGTCATTCGGTGTCCTCGGCGGCGTCTTCAGAATCGTTCCGCTTGTTGTCGAAATCCTTGTTTGGGAAGGTGAGGTCCAAAGCGTCGGGCAGCAGCAGGTCGAAGGGGGGCGTGCGGGTGTCGATGACGATGGTGGTCTCCTCGTCGAGCACGGAGCGCAGGGACTGGAGCTTGCGCAGGAATGCGGCGAGATCAGGGTTTTCCTCGAAGCGGGCGTACTGTTCGGCGGCCTGGGTATCGCCCTCGCCTCGTATGCGCTGGGCTTTGCTGCGCGCGTCGGTCAGGATACTCTCGGCCATTTCATCGGCTTCGGAGCGAATCTTTTGGGCGTCGCGCTGTCCCTCGGAACGGTACTTGGCCGACTTGCGGTTGCGCTCCGCACGCATACGTTCGAAAACTTTGCCGGTGACTTGTTCGGGAAAACCCAAGTGTTTGAAGCCGATGTCGATAATCTCGACACCGTAGCTTTGCGCGGCGACTGGGCGAACGGCTTCGACGATTTCGTTTTCGATCTCGTCGAGTCGGACCTGTTCGGCATCTTCGTTAATCAATGCGGTGAGCTTGTGGCGGGAAAGTACAGTTTTGCGTCCGTTGCGCACCACCTGGCCAATCTTCTCCTCCGCCATCTCTGTGGTTCCCAAGGCATTGCGGAAACGCAGCGGGTCGCCCACTCGCCACAGCACGTAGGTTGTGACCACGATCTGATAGTTGTCAGCAGTCTGGATTTGCTCGATGCGCCCGTAGTCCAACTCGTAGCACTGAACCCGCTTGTCGTGCCGCCATACTTGGTCGATCGGGTAGGGCCATTTCAAATGCAGTCCGGGTTTGAACAGGCGCGCTTTCGCGACCTCGCCCTCGTCGGTGACCACCGGTCGCGAAAAGCGCAGCAGCAAGGCGTGGTCGGTTTCCTGAACCTCGAATGTGACCAGAACGGTCAGAAAAATGGCGGCCACTACAAAACCAAGCACCATGACGGGCCAGTGCTGGGATTTGGATCGTTTCTCTTGCATCATCAAAAAAGTCTCCTGGGGATGGTTGCCATCCGCTGTGGCATCTGTGTTCAATCCAGTTGCACGTCAAGCAAATCGGGACGGATTTTTTCTTCGAAGTCAAAGCTGTAGACTTCATGGGCGTTAAAGGGCGCGACTACGTATTTGCGCAACTGGGGGGCGGCGTTTTCCAGCAGTTCAAGATAGGTGCGCAGCATGAAAATGCGCGGAGACTGTTCGTAAGCGCTCAGGCGAGCGAAAAACCGCTCAACTTCGGCACGCGCCAACAGCAGACGGCGCTGCTTGTCGATTTCAGCTTCGGCGACCGTGCGAATCGCCTCGGCCTCGGCGGTCGGCCGACGGACAATGGCATCCCGATCACCCTCTAGAATCAAACGATGCTTGTCTTCCATGGCGGCGACCACGTCGTCGAACTTCTCGCCGACTTCGACCGGCGGGTGAATGCCCTGCAGACCGACGAAGACCACATCGACTCCCAGCTTCAGCTCGTTCGCTCGCTCCTGAATAGCCGAACCGAGGCGGTGTCCGCCGGGCCCGAGATTGCGCATGATCGAGAAGAAGTTGTGTTGAGACATGTAGCGAACGACTTCCTCGGTGGCCACCTCAAGCAGGACTTTGCGCGCGTCGCTGTGGCCAAAGCGATACTCGTAGAGATTGCTGACCTTGTAGTAAAGGGGGACGCTGGCGCTAATGAAATAGACGGGGACCGGTTTTTCGTGTCCGGGAGCGGCAGGGGCCAAGTCTTCCAGGTCCTCGATCATTTCCGTGGGGGTGACGAACTTTGTTTCCTCTCGGTTATGAGCTTTGCTCCAAACGATGACGCGTCCGCTGGCATCGCCCACCATTTCGGGAGGCACATCGAAGTCTTCCTCGTCGCCGGTGCCTCGCTGATATCCGATGGGCAGCTCCTGTACTCGGTCGACTGGGAAGGTGTGGATAGTGGCCAGCGGCCATGGCAGCTTGGCATAGATGCCGGGGTCGAGCGGGGTTTTTTTCACCACTTTGCCAAAGCGTTGGCGAATGCCGTTTTCCTCGCTTTCCACGACTGTAACGCAAGTCAAGGCCCAGAAGGAAATCGCCATCACTCCGGCAAACGGCAGCAGAGTGCGCTCTAAAAACCGATAGAACCAGACGTTGGAAACTTGGAAGCCAAACTGGTAGTCAAGTGCCAGGGCAAAATTCTTTGCGATCCCGCCGGGTTCGGTGAACAGCGAAAGCAGACGGCTTTCAATAAGCGGAACCGTCTCGCCGCGGGATGTGCGCGGGCGATAGAAGTCAAAAATAACGCCCAGCACCAGTTCCACGCCGAGGACTCCCAGAACAACGACTCCAACGCGGGCAACCCACGGATCCGCAACATCGGCGGCGGCGCCAAAGTTCTCGACGACCAACACCGCCGTGCAGGCCAGAAAAAAAAGCGCGTTCAAAAACACCCACTGCGCCGCCGGACGAAGCCAACGCCCGCCCGTCTCGCGCGAGGCCCCGTTGACAAAGCTGCCCAGCACCAACCCGACAATGCACAGCAACGCGCAGCACGCCGCCACCAGCAACGGATCCTCCGCCTCGGCAGTGAATGCCGTCACTTGCCATCTGCGCAGGAGCGACATCGAGACAAAAATAAGCAGCGCGCCGGAGACTGCGGCAATAGCGGGAACCACGAATTTCAGGAATTGCCGTCGGGTGCGGCGGGTTAGTCGAAGGCGCTCATCCTCGTCCTCGAACAATTCCGAGGAGCCGTGTTCGCGGCGAAAGGCTTCGAATTCCTGTTCCTCGAGCGTTTCTCGCCGTAGCAGTCGCGCGTTAACTGCGGCGCAGCCCGCGAAGATCAGGACCATGAGCGAGGAAATCCATGCGGTTGTCCCGCTGGTCAGATCTGCCATGCCGACAAAGGCGAGGCTCGCGGCAAAAGTGATCACCGCGTACACAACAAGCACCCAGGCTAGTCGCTCGATTCGGCTGTCAAGATTCATAACATGGTTCCGGTCGCCGGGTTTCGAAAAGGGAGCAGAGCGGGCAATCGCCGGTGCACCCGAAACAGCAAAACCGCAAGCTAACTCAACCTTTCAGGAAGTCAAGGCGAGTCATTATCAACAAGTAGATTTGTCATTGCCGTTGTGTCCTGTCCCATTCAGCGCGAAGCTCGGCAAAATTTGGCACATCGAAGCACGTTTGCCAGCCCCCTGCAAGCCGCTCGAGGCTAGCTAGACCCTGTCCGGGAAGGGTGTCGCTTGTCGAAGTCGGTGCGCCGAGCTTGAAACGTCGGCGCACCCGA
>JBMCIU010000072.1:0-7658 GCA_048616755.1 Verrucomicrobiota bacterium | reverse complement strand
GTTCCCCCTCTTCTCCCCTTCCCCGCCGCGCCGCGGCGGGGAAGGGAAAGGGGGGCGGTGCCGCGGGGGAATTATGATCCTCAGAACTCTTGATTTCCAGGAAGATTCAACGGTACCCTTTTGGATCTCAAATGTTGAATTCTGAATCTCGAATTCTGAATTTTGAATTCAATACCACTTCAAGATTCAACATTCAACATTCAAAATTCAGCATTAACGGTACCACTGCCATTTTCCGGCAAAACACTCTATTCAAGCAGAAGAGGTCAAGAACTCTGATCCTATTCACTACGGGGGCAAGCCCCGCGGGATCTTTTCGGGGGTGCGCCAGGTCTGCGGGGACAAGCCCCGTGGGGTCTTTTGGGAATCACGCAGAAGTCTCCGCAGCGGCAGCGTTCACCGTCGAAATGGACGAGGGAATCGCGGATGACGGCGGCTGCACATCGCTCAACGTCGTCGGTGGCTTTGTTTTCGCCGTCGGTTGTCGGGGCGATTTTTTCGGGGGCCGGGATCTTCGGACTGTTGGCGTCCGGCGACGCCGGGCTGGGGGTGGGGGAGTTTGAGCCACTCGGGATCGGGTGACTGGGTGGGCAGCTCGCGTTTGATGTATTCCTCGATTTCGGGGATAACGAATCCGCCTTCTTCGCATGCGAAGCTCAGGGCTACGCCCTTGACGCCTGCGCGGCCGGTGCGTCCGATGCGGTGGACGTAGTCTTCGGCGTCGTATGGCAAGTCGTAGTTGACAACGTGAGTGATGTTGGAGACGTGGATGCCTCGGCCTGCGACGTCAGTGGCCACGATCACGCGGATGTGGGCTTCGCGAAATGCTTCGAGGACGCTTTCCCGCTTTTTCTGGGGCACGTCGCCGGTCAGCAGCGCGCTGTTGACGCCGTATTTAAGCAGTTGCCGGTGGACTCTGTCGCAGCTGTCGCGCCGGTTGCAGAAGACGAGGACGCGCTCGCTTTCTTCGGTTTTGAGTGTGTGCAGCAGCAGCGCCAGTTTGTCCCGAGCGGGGACGGAATAGACGCGCTCCTCGACTTCTTCGGGGATCAGATTGTCCGGTTCGATTTCGACGGTTTCAGGCTCGACAGTCCACGAGTCGGCCAGCTTGCGCACGTCGCTGGTGAGAGTTGCGCTGAACATCATGGTCTGGCGTTTTTCCCGCGGGGGGAGGGCTCGGACGATGCGGCGGACGTCGGGGATGAAGCCCATATCGAGCATGCGGTCGGCCTCGTCGATAACCAGCAGCTGGACGGCGGAAAGATCGACGACGCGTCGGTTCATGAAGTCCAGGAGTCGTCCCGGCGTTGCGACGACGACGTCCATGCCCTTGGAGAGTTCGTCTTGCTGCTCGCCGAATTTCATGCCGCCGTAGACGGCGAGAGTGCGCACGTTTGTGTATGCGGCCAAGCCGGTGGCGTCCTGCTGGATTTGCCGGGCCAACTCGCGTGTGGGAGCAAGCACAAGCACGGAAGGGCGTTTTTCTTTGTTGTTCAGCTCACCCTTGAGGAACCGTTGCAGTGCGGTGATCAGAAAGGCCGCGGTTTTTCCGGAACCGGTCTGCGCCTGCGCAAGCAGGTCTTTGCCCTTTAGAGAGTGGGGCAGGGTGAGGCGCTGCACGGGCGTGCATTCCGAGAAGCCGAGGTCGACTGTCCCCGCGACGATTTCCGGCGCCAGGCCAAAGTTCGCGAATTCGGTTTTCGGCAGGGGGGATTCGGGCAGGGGCTTCACTTTGTGAAGCGCGGCGGGAGGGGCGGCGGGCTGGTTCGCTTTTTTGGGCGGCTGCTGAGTCTGAGGCTTGTTTTTTGGGGTGTCCGGAGGGGGAGGCGACGGCTGTTTGCTCGCGGGTTTCGAGGGTGTTTTTTGTTCGGGTTTCGGGGTTGGCGGAGCCGGTTTTTGGGGGTGGGGTTCGGGTTTGTTTTCCTCCGGCGCCCGGGTATTTTCCGGCGGGTGTTCGGATGGGCTTTGCGGGGTGTTGTTGTTGGATTTGAGCAATCGGCTCAGTCCGCTAATGATTTTATCTAACATGATGGTGGAATAGACTCACTTGTTTTGACCTGTTTTTTAGGTTCAGGATTGAATTTTTCAAGATTTCATGGCTCGGCGCCGAGGGTCCGTGGGGTCCCCTCGTATAATTGCACCCACTTTGCCCCCGTGTGCTCGGCCTCGGTTTTGTTCTGCGGGGAAGCTCCGGTTATTTCGAACAGCGTTCCCGCGGACGGATTCCACGCTGCACGAACAGGAATTGCTTCGCCGCCCAGTGTCACCGGCCGGCCTAGCGGACGCCACTGCAGGTCTTCGCGCACGGGAGGGGCACCCCCGGTTAGAAGATGAATGCGCGGATTCCGGCGTGTCGCCGAAACAGTGTGGTCCCAAGGAACCAACGCGCGGTTAATATAGTGTGCCACATCCGCAATTGGCAAATCGCCTGCAACGTAAATCGGATTAGCAGGCGGTACGTGCGCGCTCAAACGCCGCGCGATCCGCGCGGGGCTACCCCCCCTCAACTCCTGTACTGGCAGCTCAAAACAACGGTGCGAAGTGACGACAACCCCCATCAGCAACAAAACGCGGACCCAGATGGCGCGCTCGGTTCGCAGCAGCAAAAGAGCGGCAAGGCCGCCCGACACAACGGCGTTTGCCGACACAAAGGATATCTGAAACGGCGTGAGTTCAGAAATCTTCATCCAGCCCGTCAGCAGCAGAACGGAACCCGCAACCGCGGCAACCGCGGTCGCTGCCCCGATAAACGACAGGTATCGCAGCAGTCGACGGTAGGTGCCCGCATGTCGTCGCAGCAGACATTCATAATTCATGGCGGTCAAAACCGCAAAGGGGCCGAGCAAAACCAGCAGGCTCTCGCCCGAAAGCCCGGACAACAACCAGCACGCGACAAACAGAATAACCATAACCGCGCGAAAATAAGATGCCTTGCCCCCGTCCTTTTCCCTGTTGCGAAAGGCCAGGCAAAACGCCGGCCAGGCAAAGATTACCCAAGGTAACCCCCACCCAAGCAGATGCAGCGGGAACTGCCACAGGCGCCGACGATAGCTACCCCCCTCCTGCGCTTGAACCGCGCGCTCGACCAGCTGCGGCCAAGTGACAACCTCGGCATGCTGCAGCGAATGAGCCATCCAAGCGCCGCACAGCGCCAACACCGGAACCAGCGCGAGAAGGTGCCCCCAGCGCAGCATCTGTTCGCGCGCCTTAATCGGCGTTTGCAGCAGTAACAGGGGAAGGTAAAAGAACACGAAGGCTCGCGTCCCGCCGGCAAAAAACGCCAGCGCCACCAGCGGAACGGCGCTCCCCCACGCCCAATTCCAACGCTCGCGAATGACGCCGAGGTGGTACCAGCAAAGCCACGATGCGAACAGTAGCGACGCAAACCACATTTCGCTGCTTGCGCGCGAGGCAAACGCGATACCCGCAATGCTGGTCAGCGGAATCAGGGCCGCAAGCATGCCCGCCAATGTGCCGGCCGATGTCGAAGCCCCCCAGTACGCAAGACCAGCCAAGATCAGCCACGCTGCAACTGACGGCAGACGGACCGCCCACGCCGGCGCGTTGCCGAGGTCAAATGCGGCCAGAAACCATACATGCAGCGGGTTTTGATGCGCCGGTCGCCCCAGAAAACGCAAACTGGTGACGTCACCCTCGGTCCGCATTTCGCGGGCTGCGCCGGTCGCCAGCCCCTCCGACGGCGAAAGGGGCGCCTGGAAAAGTTGCGGAACCACCAGCAGCGCGGCTAACGCCAACAACGCCAGGCGCACCCGAAGCGGTTTCCCACGCTCGATTGTTACGTCGGCCAAGCTCATAACAGCAAGTAGCAAACAAGGAAATAAATGGCGGCGGAGGACAGGTCGTTGCTGGTGGTGACAAACGGTCCCGAAGCCACTGCCGGATCGGCGTGGAGGCGGTGCAGCAGAAGGGGAAAAATTGACCCAAAGCTGCTCGCGAACATCATGGCCAGCGCCATTGCCAAACTGACCGCGCCGGCAATCCGTACCGGGTTCAGCCCTCCTGTGTCGGCCCCGGTCAGGACCACGACGCTGAACACCAGCCCCCCCGCCAGGATGCCGCAACAGCCGCCCAGGCAAGCCCCCACCAGCATTTCGCGTCCAACCAGCCGCAGCAGGCGGCGATATCGCTGGGCGCCCAAGGCAATGCCGCGAACGGCGATGGCGGATGACTGCATGCCGGTATTGCCGCCCATTGCTAAAATGACCGGCACAAATACCGCAATGGCCACGATGTTGTCAACGGCGGTCAGCATCTTGGTGACGATGATGCTGTTGCCGATCCCGGCAAACACCGTGATTACCAGCCACGGCAAACGCATGCGGACGATCCGTAACGGCGATTCCTCCTCCTCGTCGATGTCCGGCGCGCCCACCAAGTAGGCTAAGTCCTCGTCCGCCTCCTTATGCATGACGTCCATGACGTCATCCACGGTGATCCGCCCGGCCAGCCGGCCGTCGGGCGTCAATACCGGCAACACCCACAGGTCGTATTTGCGGAACGTCTGCGCCACGTCCTCTTGGTCGTCGTCAATATTGCAGGTGACAAAATCGGTTTCGGCGAGCTGTTCGAGGGTGCTGTTTGGATCGGCGCTGAGCAACAACGTGGCCGGCAGCAGCCCCAACAGGCGGCGTTCCTCCGGGTCGTTCACGACAAAGATGTAGAAATAGGGATCGGCGCCCTCGCTGTCGGAAAAGTCTTCGCGCGCCTGAGCGACGGTTGTATCGCCGGTCATAGCGCACACTTCGGTGGTCATGACGTGGCCTGCGGAGTCCTCCGAGTAGGGCAGCAGCTCGGCCACGGCGTCCCCCTCTTCCATGGCGGCGAGCACGCGGACGCGCTGGTCTTCATCCAAGTCGGCGAGC
This sequence comes from Verrucomicrobiota bacterium, assembly GCA_048616755.1. Lineage (GTDB taxonomy): Bacteria > Verrucomicrobiota > Lentisphaeria > Oligosphaerales > CAZSBQ01 > CAZSBQ01. The sequence goes on along the minus strand of JBMCIU010000072.1, from coordinate 2,775 downwards.
ACGTCGGCGGCGTCATCCGGCGCCATTTGGTCGACCAAGTCGGCGAATTCCTCCGGGGAAAGTCCCTCGGCGAGATCCTCGGCGACATCGGATTGCAGCTCGACAAACACGTCAGACGCCTGGTCGACATCAAGCATTTCGAAGATGCGGTCCCGGGAATCCGCGGGGGCGTCCTCGAGCAGGTCGGCGACATCGGCAGGATCCATGCGTCGCAGTCGTTCGAGCTGCTCTGTCGGTCGCGTATCGGCGAGGGATTTGGCGCTGGGCGCAGCGTTGTGGTTGTTATGCTTGTCAGCCACGTCGCACCACCTTTGCTCCGAGCGCGTTCAGGCGTTGATCAATGGCTTGGTATCCGCGGTCGACGAGGTGGACGTTACTGATGGTGCTTCGGCCCTTCGCGCACAGTGCGCCTCCGATGAGAGCGATCCCGGCTCGGATGTCGGGGCTGGCGATATCGATGCCGTGCAGTCTCGCGGGTCCGCACACCACGACTCGATGCGGATCGCAGATCACCGCCCGCGCCCCCATGCTGATCAGTCGGTCCATGAAGTACATTCGGCTCTCGTACATCTTCTCGAAAAACAGGGCGGTACCCTCCACCTGCGTGGCCAACAAGAGCATGACGCTCATAAGATCCGACGGAAATTTTGGCCACGGTCCGTCGTCAATGACCGGCAGGCCGCCGGACGGATCCGCCGCGATGCGTCGGGACTGCTCGGCCCGCACCGAGATCGTTGCGCCCTCGAGCTCTATGGACACCCCCAGGCGCTCGAACACCGGCAACACCAGCGAATGCCGATAATGGTCCGGATCAATGTCAGTGATGGTGATTTCCCCGCCGGTGGCCGCGGCCAAAGCTAAAAAGCTGCCGACTTCGGTGTGGTCGGATCCAACCCGGAAGGTGCCGCCGCCCAAGCGTTCGCAGCCCTCCACCGTCAGGACATTGCTGCCAATGCCCTCGATGCTCGCGCCCATGCTTGCAAGCATGTTCGCTACTTCGCAAACATGCGGTTCGCAGGCCGCATTGCGCAGCACGGTTCGCCCCCGGGCAAGTGCCGCCGCGATCAGCAACTGCTCGGTGGCCGTCACGCTCGCCTCGGGCAAGAATACCTCGCCGCCGTGCAGCCCGCGCTCGGCGGCAAACGTGATCGGATCTTCGCCGGCGACCTGCGCGCCCAGTTGGCGCAATCCGACCAAGTGGGACTCGAGCCGACGCCGCCCGATGATGTCCCCGCCGGGCGTGGCGATGGCGCACCGCCCGGCTCGCTGCAGAATTGGCGCGGCCAGCAGGATGCTGGCGCGAATGCGCCTGCACAGGGCGAAGGACAAGCGGTCCGGGTTCACCTCGACCGCCTGGATGGACAAGCGGTTCTTCTCGGGCTCCCGGCGCACAACCGCGCCGAGCCCGGCGACCAGCTCGGCCATCGTGCCCACATCCCCGATGTCGGGGACGTTTTCCAGCACCACCGGCTCGTCGGTGAGCAGCGCCGCGGCGATCATGGGCAACACGGCGTTTTTATTTCCCGCCGCCTTGAGCGTGCCGCGCAGCGGAACTCCGCCTTGAATGTCCAGACACTGCATCATCGCGCACCTCCATCGAGCCAGCATGTTCCCAACACCTCGTCCTGGCGCGCCACCAGCGTGCCCAGATCCGTGCGCCCAAGTTCCCGCAAGCGAGCGCCCACCGCCTCCTCGATCAACTCGTAGCGGTTGCACTCGCAGCTGGCGTGCGCGAAGATGACGTGTTGCGTGCGCGCATCCAGCACATCGGCCATCAGCTGCAATCCGGCCTCGTTGCTCAAGTGTCCGTGTCGACTCAGGATGCGCCGCTTCAGCGACCATGGCCGATTGCTGTCGCGCAGCATGCCCACGTCGTGATTGCTTTCCAGCACCAATGCGTCGCACTGCTGCAGGTGGTGAGCGGTCACGTGGCTGACGTGTCCCAAGTCCGTGGCGATGCCCACCTTTCGGCCCCGCCAATGCACGGTGAAGGCCACCGGGTCAACCGCATCGTGCGGAATGGAAAACGGCACAACGGAAAAGCCCTCGGCTTCGAAGCCCTGACCCGCGGTGAAGATGCGCAACGCCGGAAAATCGCTCTTCTTTTGACACAGCACCTCGGCCGTTTGTCGATTGGCGTAGACCGGCAGATCCCAGCGGCGGGCGAGCACGCCCACCCCCTTGGCGTGATCCCCGTGCTCGTGACTGACCAAAATGGCGCGAATGCTCGAAACGTCGATTTCCGCCAGTTCCAAACGCCGCTGCAGCTCCTTGCCGCTGAATCCGGCGTCGACGAGGATGCTGCCCGAATCCGCGTGCAGCACAATGGCATTTCCCGCACTGCCGCTGCCCAGCACCGTAATTCCCAGTCGTTGCTTGTTGATGGTGATCATTGGGCAGTCGCAAAAAATGCAGAAGTTGGCAAATCATACCCTGTTTGAACCCAAATACACCATGGACGGCAGCCGTGCCGCCGACCTTGGCGCGGGGACAAAACAGCGCCGGAAGTCAAATGTCGGTACGGCAAGGACTGCCCTTTCCGCTGCGGAAAAAGCGGCCTTGTCGCACCGTCGTACCATACCCCCAACCGCCGCAAAAACCACAGCACCGACGCAGATCGACAATCCGGTTCGACATCGATACCCGGGGCTCGCAACGCTAGATCTCAAAGCGCCGCCTGCCACTTTGTGTGGCGGAGGCAGGGCAGGCGCACATAACCTGACCCTGTCCAGAAAGGGTCCGGGACGGCCTTGGTAGGTGCGTCGAGCTCGCCAG
>JBMCIU010000071.1:0-7678 GCA_048616755.1 Verrucomicrobiota bacterium | reverse complement strand
CAAAGGCAACGCCGTTCGAGGTCAAACCACGCCAAGAGATCAAGAGTTCTGACCCAGGGTCGCAGACCCTGGGCTGGCATTGGACCGGGCTTACAGCCCGAAGGCTAATTCGGTACCGCGAAGTCTTCCGCCAGATCAAGATCTCTGGAGGTGGTGTTTTCCGGTTCCCGGCTTCGGCGGGATTGGAAATTCAAACAGCTCCGCCTAAAAGGCAGAGCCACGACAGGCAGAGCTACGACAGGCGGAGCCATGACTGCCATGTGCCGCCCCGTTGGAGCAAGAACCGGAACTCATCGACGGGTTATTCTTCCTCGCTGAGACGGCGAAAGTATTCGTCAACGGCGTCGCGGTATTTTTCCGGCACGTCGGCTGCTCGACGGGAGATTCGATAGGCGCGCCGCACATCATCGCGGACGAGGTGTCGTTCAAGCATGCGCCCGGCCTTCTGCAGGAGTTCGGCGGTGTAGGCGGCCTGGTCTCCGGTCGGCGTTTGGTTGTCGCCCTGTTCCATAAGCATGCCAAGGTTGCCGATTCCGGGTTCGCCGAGTTCCTGTCCGAGCCGCTGTAGCAGCTTTCCCATTTGTCCGCGTGTTTGCTCGACTTGTTGTTGCGCGGCCTGTTTTCCTTCTTGGCCCGCGTTTTGCGCCGCCTGTTGCATTTTTTTCTGCCCGGCGCGGATTTTTTGCAGCGCATCCTGCAGTTCTTTTTGCCCGATGCTTGGCAGTTCTTCCGCCCCCTGTTGGAGCGAATCGCCCAATTGCTGAAGTTGTCCGGCCGCCTTTTGCTGTCCTTTGGCAGCCGTATCGAAGCGTTCATAGAGGAGGGCATTTTCGGCGCGCTCCATTTCCTCGGGCAGCTGCTCGTCGCGCGCCTCGCGGGCGGCTTTGCCCAAGGTTTCGGCGGCGCGGGGGAAGGTTTGCTGAAGTTCGCCTGCGGTGCGTTGCGCGGCATCGATGAGCTGCTCGGTCTGCCGGCGCAGTTTTTGCTGCTGTTCGCGCGCTTCGTCCACAGCTTTCCCGTCCGGTTGGGATTGGGCAAACTCTCGGCTTTTGTCGGCGGCGCCCTGTTCGTTTTCGGCCAGTGAGCGTGCTTGTTCGGCCAAGGCGTTGACCTGCGCCCCGGCCATGCGGCGCATGGAGTCGCGCAGGCCCTCTTCGGCGGCCAGCAAGCCGGAGTGCGCGCGCACGCCTTCGCGCGCGCCTGCGCCCATGGCGCCCTCTTGCACATTGGCCGCGCCGCTGTTCATGGATTGCGCGGCCGACTGCACGGACTGAGTCGGATCGCGCAGTTGCGCCTGCTGCATGGCCTGCTGAAGGTTCTCGGTCTCGCCGCCAAGTTCCGCTTGGCGTTCCGACAGCTCGCGTTGCTCCGCGGAGGACAGTTTCAGACGACGAGCGGCTTCCAGCTCCTCGTTGAGTGCCGACTGCCGTTGGGCAAGATCGGCGATGCGGCTCTGGAAGTCGCGCAATTGCTGCAGTTGGTCCGCCAGCGACTGACTTGACTGCCCCTCCTGGGATTGTTCTTTTTCGCCCCCTTCTGAAGGCTCGCCCATCTGGGGTTCGCCTTCGCCGGAGGATGACGACTGGTTTTTGCGCAGTTCCTGGGCAAGACGAACAAGCCAGCTCAGCGCCTGTTCCTGGGGTGGAATGGAATCGTTCACCAAGCGGTCTCCGACGTGTTCCTCGGCCGCGGCCAGTGCCTCAGCCGCCTGGTCCAAATGGGGAATATCGCCGGACATACCTTGTTTGCGGGCGACTTCACGCACTTCATCGGACATGCGCATAATTTCGTTGCGCAGGTCGGCGAGTCCGCGCCGGAGATCCTCCAGTTCCTCGGCTTTCGGGGTTCGCCACTGCGCCCCGACATCGTAGCTGAGTCGAATCAAGCGTTTGGATTCGGCGATTAGCCGCCCGATATCGACTTCCTGCTTTTCTCCCTCCCCCTCCTGTTGTTGTTGATTTTCCTGCTCGGTTTCGGGTCGAATTTCAATAAAAAACACTTGGGAACGCGACCTCTGCCCTTGGGGTTTGCGATTGTCGCGTGCAACGAAGTAGCCCGTCAGGACATCGCCGGCCTCGAGGCCCAGCTCGTCAGGCTTCAGGGAGCTTTGCACCTCCTTTTCCGTGGGTGTCTCTGCCTCTGCAGCGCCGCCGTCGGAGCGGTCGGCGGCAAACAGGCGAATCGTCTCCAGACGTTTTCCGGAGGCTGACAGCTGCAAACTCACCTCCGCAAGCCCGTAATCGTCAGCGGCCAAAGCAGCCAACTCGGCCTTGTCGTCGGGAGCGACAAACGTATCATCGCGCGGCGCCAGCACGTCCACGGTCGGCGGTTGGTCGGCAATGGCTTCGAAGCGCGCGGACGGCGTTTCTTTGACATGCCCATCCCCATCCCGCAGCACGAGTTGAGCGGAGACTGTTTGTTCCAGTTCGAAACGATGGTGAACACGCCCCGACGACGCAGCGGAAAAGGCAGCGGTTTCCTCTTCGGTACGCCACTGCGCGGAGATCCCCTCCGGGAGTTCGAGGGTGACCGTCACGCGGCTACCCTCGACGGCGGAACCATCCCCCCACGTGTCCTGTTTGTGCCTGGAGAGACCGGTGTACTCCGGCGGAGAAAACTCAATGCGGATCGAATCGTAGTCGGGAGGCGTGTACACGGACAGTTCGTGCCATCCCGAAGATGCCGACGGACTCAGCACGCGGTAGCGGACCGGGGCCGTCATATCGTAGAAGGTGAACGTGTGCGAGCCATCCTCGGCATTCATGGCAAAGCGGTGACGTCCCCCCTCGTCATCAAATTCGATCTCGGCGGAATCTTCCCAGCGGCGCACCTGCGCCTCGACCACTACGTCGGCCCGTCGGGGAACCTCCGCAGACCCCGGCTCGACAACCACCGCCGGCGCGCCAACACTCCAGGCAGCGGCCTTGCGGGTCGGACGGCTGTTGATTCCAGCCACCACGAACACCGCGCAGACCAATGCGGCTATGCACAGGCGCGAAGTCCGCAACCGATCAGGCATGACCGGGCCGATAAAGTCGATGAGCAGCGTTCGCTCGCGCGCCTGTTCAATAACCGCATTGCCGAAGACGCCGCGCTGGTCCGCCGGCCGCGCCAACTGTTCTACGGCGCATACCAGTGTGTTCATCAGCTCGGGATGTGCCCGCTCGATCTGTCGAGCCAAATTTTCGCTCGTCGGTTGACGGAACAGCGTGCGCACCAAAGCTGCCATCAAAAGGACCGCTCCAACTACACAGACCGTCGCCACCAAAATCCCCGCCGCGGTTTCGCGCAGCGGCACCCAGCGGTCAAGAAGACCGAGTACTGTCAGCACGCCGCCGATTATGCCAAAGGACAATAGGACTGAGCACACGCAACGCCGACGGCGAACCATGTGGCGCACCCTCTGCAAACGGGATAATATGTCGTTGCTGTTTCGTGTCATGGGTTCAGATCATCATTCCCCTTCCGGGGCGCGTTGGGCTACAAGGGTTTCAAGCAAAAGAAGCAGCGCGGCGGCACAGGCGAGCCAGGGCCACAACTGCAGCGGCGCCGCCGCACCCGCAGTCCGAGACGACTCGCGGTCGGCTGCCGGCGTCTCGCGCTCGCCTCCGGACAGAGTGCGCCGCAATTCGGTCAGTGCGACCTGCGCCGGATCGGATTCGCTGCGCGCCACGTTGACCTGTACGGGACGTCCGGCGTATTTGACGATCCCGGGCGCGGAGGTATCCGGCGGCATTGCGGATTCCGCATCCGACTCGCCGAGCAAATCGGGCGGGGCGGCCGGAGTTTCGCCACAGGCAATAGATTCCACGCCACGGTCATCAGGCAGAGAATCGGCGAGCAATTCGTGAACCAGCGGCACGAAAGCCAGGCGCAAAGGCAGATCGGTCCATTGCGGATTCGGCGGCATCGCGAACGTCAGCACGGCGCCTCGTCCCAGAGTTTGTCGCAGCACCACTGGCTCGTCCTTCTCGGCGGTTACCAGGACATCGGCATTGTCGCCTACTTCTAGCCGTGCGTAGCGGTGCAACCGAGTCAGGAAAAGGTCCGACGGCTCGTTGCCGCCGAACACCTCGTCCAGTGGGTGGCCGTGCACTTCCTCCAGCGCCGGCGAGACATCCGGCTGCGCAAGGCCGCGGTAGGATGCGTCCAGCAGCCCGTGTTCTTTCAGTAAACGCAGCGTTCCGGCTGCCCGCGCTCCGGGGAATACCATTGCGCAACCGCCGTTATCGACGAATTTGCGCACGATTTCGATTCCTTCCTTGTTGAGTTGTTCGCCGGGGCGCACGAGCAGCAACGCGCTGTAGCCGCTCGGGTTCAGCCCGAACAGAAACTGGGTGTCCACCTGCTCCACCTCGAATCGGCCTTGCGCGGTCCCGCGAGGTATGCCGAGGGCTTGGCGCAGGAAGAACACATCGGTGCGCACCTCCGGAACGTCGGCAAACGGCGCCGCCAACAAAACCTTCGGCGGCGGTTGCGCACCAAGCCAGACATGGAATTCATCGTCGGCGGCATAGCCGTCCGAACCAATGCGCAGCCGCGCTTCCGGCGAGGAAAAATGATCGGCGGCCAATTCCACTATTGCAACTCCGCGCGCGGGAACCTCGGTTTCGGTTTCGGCCAGCACGCGCTCACCGACAACCAGCTGGACAGGGACAGTTTTGTCAACGTTGGCAAAGCTCCGAATCTTGACCCGCACCACCACGCGGTCCTCGCCTGCCGATTGCACCCGAGCGGACAGCACGGCCCAGTTGGCACTCTCGGGCGCCTCGACCGGCAGTAGCTCCAATTGAATCCCGGGCGGCAGCAAATCCCCCGGCAAGCCGCTCCAGTCCCCGCGCTGAAAATCGGAGACAATGATCAGCGAGCCGTTGCCGTCGGCGGGCATCATGCGCGCGGCGCGCTCGACGGCACTTCGGTGTCGGCCCGCGAAAAAGGTTGGCTCGGCCTTGCGAATTGCGTTTTCCGCATCGCGGCGCGACGCGGACGGCGACAGTTCCCGCACAACCTGATTGGCGGAGAGAACTACGCCGATGCGATCCGCGGGCCCCGCGTCGTCGAGGCGTTCCAAGGCGGCCTTGCGCGCTCGTTCCATCTGCTCGTCCGCCGCCATACTCGCGGAGACATCGAGCAGAATCACGTGCGTGTTGGGTTGGGTTTTCGCGCCGGTGCCCCCTTCTTCGGGCTCCAGCTGCCAAAACGGACGAGAAAACACCAGGACCAGAAGCGCGAACAGCAGCATCCGCAGCAGCAACAAAGGAATGTCACGCAAGGTGCGTCGCCCGGCTTGGGGCAACTGGCTGCGCCGCAAAAACCGCACGCTGGGAAAGACCACGTTTCGAGCCTGCTGCCGCTTCATCAAATGCAGCAGCACCGGCACGGCCAGCCCGGCCAGCCCGGCCAAAATTGCGAAGTTCGCAAAACCTACCATGGTCCGCACCTCCCTCGTCGATGGAGATAGGCGGACAGCACGCCGCCAAGCGACATGTCGGAGGTCACCTGCTGGTAATCGGTCTGGGATTGCAGGCAGGCTTCGCGGATGCGCTGATGGTGATGTCTCACGGACTCTCTATACTCATCTCGGAACGTTTCCGGATAGGTCACCTGCCGTTCCCCCGTTTCGCTGTCGATAAACCGCGTGGTTCGCTCGAAAGGCAAGTCCAACTCGTCGGGATCCAGGATCTGGAACACCACGCACTCGTGCCGCTGCGCCCGAAAGCGGCGCAATTGAGTCAACAGATCCTCGTCGCCGCTGAGAAAGTCCGACAAAATGACCACCACCCCGCGCTCGCGAAGGCTCTCCGCTACGGTCGGCAGCACCGAAGCCGCCGCACTCCGACCGCCAACACGCAGACGACTAATCTCGCCAAAAAGACGACTGAGCTGGCCGGTCCGGCGCCGCGGGGGAAGCACGGAGGTCAGCTCGTCGGTAAAGGCGTACAAGCCGATGTTGTCCGTTTGTCGAAATGCCAGGTAGCCCAGGCAAGCGGCGATCATCGATGCATAGTGCAGCTTTGTGCAGGGCGCGCGGCTGCCGCGGTACCCCATCGACGCGCTGGCGTCGAGCACAACGCAGCAGTTCATGTTCGTTTCTTCCTGGAACACCTTGGTGTGCAGACGATTCAAGCGCGCGTAGAGCTGCCAGTCCACGTATTTGGGATCGTCGCCGGGCACATAGTTTCGGTACTGCAGAAACTCGCTGCCGGTGCCGCGGCGCAGACTGCGATGAGAGCCGGAGAGAAACCCCTCTACGGCCACCTTCGCCAGCAGCTGATAATTCTCGATCTCGGCGAGCGTGTGCGGCGACAAGTAGTCGGAAATGGTTTGACGAGACGCTTCAGGCATGGAAACTCAATGTTGGCCCTGCAACAAACGCAGGATTACGAATTCAAGACACCCTAATCGCTGTGCGCCCGATTTCAATGAGCCGAGCAAATTCAGACCAGCAACATGCAATCGCCATAGCTGTAGAACCGAAACCTCTCCCGTACGGCCAGCCGGTAGGCGGCAAGCACGTGTTCCACCGAACTGAAGGTGCTGACCAACATGAGCAGCGTCGAGCGCGGAAGGTGGAAATTGGTAAGCAGGGCGTCGGCGACCACGGGCTGGTTCGGCGGATGCAGAAACAGCTTAGTGCGCCCGCAGCCGGGGCGAACAGTGCGCGTTGCGGAGTCCGCGCAGGTCTCGAGGACGCGCACCGTGGTGGTACCGACGGCAATCACTCGCCCGCCCCGCCGGCGAGTTCGGCGAATGATTTCAGCGGTTTCTTCGGAAAGCTCGTAGGCTTCCTCGTGCATCTCGTGCCGGGTGGGATCCTCCTCCTGCACGGGACGAAACGTACCCGGTCCCACATGCAGGGTCACGTTCGCCCGTTCAACCCCTTTTTCGGCCAGCTGGTCCAGAATCCGGCGCGTGAAATGCAGCCCCGCGGTTGGAGCGGCCACGGCGCCGGCCTTTTCCGCGTACACCGTCTGGTAGCGTTCCCGGTCCGCGGCCGCGTCCTCCCGCCGGATGTAGGGCGGAAGAGGAACGTGGCCCGCTTGCTCAATGACCGCATCCGGGTTTGCGCAGTCAAAACGCACGCGACATTCACCGCCGGGATTCTTCGCGACGACGACGATTTCCCCCGCCTCGCCGGCCAAGGCAATGCGGTCTCCCGGCTTGAGCCGGCGCGCAGGCTTTAGAAAGCACACCCACTCGCGCTCGCCGCAACGCTCCACCAAAAGTATCTCGATTTGTCCGCCCGAAGGAACGCGATGTCCAAACAGACGCGCCGGAATCACCCGCGTATCATTCACCACCAGGCAGTCGCCTTCCTCGAAGTAATCCGCAAAATCCGCAAAGCTGCGCAGTTCGCAATCGCCCGAGCCCCGGTGCAGCACCAGCATGCGCGAGCGGTCGCGCGGAGTCACGGGCGCCTGGGCGATCAGTTCTTCGGGAAGCTCGTAGTCAAAATCGGACGTCTGCATAAATCGGAATCTCGGCTCACCCCGGAACGCAACCTTGGTCGCTTGCGAATGTCAGTGCCGGAGGGCAAAAGCTGTACGGAAATTCAAAGTGCGGCAATGTACCCCGCGGCCGCCAAACTGCAATCGTTCTTAGTCGCCCGAATGACTAAGCCCATCGTGGCTCTGCCTTTCGTGGCTCTGCCTTTCGTGGCTCTGCCTTTTAGGCGGAG
>JBMCIU010000070.1:0-7700 GCA_048616755.1 Verrucomicrobiota bacterium | reverse complement strand
CTTCGCTTGGAGGAAGCCCGCTACGTCGAGCAGCAGGACGGAAACTGGGTCATCCTCAGCAAAGACGGTTCCGCCGTCGTTGAAAACGAGGACGGGGTCGAACTCGAACGGCATCAGCTGGTGCCTGGAACTATCCTGACCCATAGCGAAGGCAGCAAGGTCGAACAGGACGAAACCTTCGGACGATGGGATCCGTACAACGTCCCAATCATTACTAAAACCAGCGGACGAATCGAATACCGCGATCTCATCGAGGGCGTGACGCTGCGCCGCGAAATCAGCCAGGCCAGCAGCCGCGAGGAAGTCACGGTCATGGAGCATCGCGAAGACCTGCACCCGCAGTTGATCATCGTGGATGAAAATGGCGATATGCTTGACCACTACAGCCTGCCGGGCGGCGCCCACATAATGGTTGAGGAAGGTCAAACCGTCGAAGGCGGACAAACCGTGGCGCGGACCCCGCGTCAAACCGTCCGCACAAAAGACATTACCGTGGGACTGCCGCGAGTGGCCCAGCTGTTTGAAGCCCGGCGACCCAAGGAAGCAGCCGAAATCGCCCGCATCGACGGCATCATTGAACTCGGCAAGGTCGCGCGGGGACGCCGAACAGTTACCATCCGCGACCTGGAAAACAACGAAGCTGAGGAACATGTGGTGCCCGTTGCCAAGCGAATTACCGTGTTCAACGGCGACTTTGTTCGCAAGGGGCAGCCGATCACTGACGGCGCCGTGGTCCCCCACGAACTGCTCGAAGTCTGCGGCCCGCAAGAGTTGCAGACCTACCTGGTCAACGAAGTCCAGGAAGTATACCGCCTGCAGGGTGTCGAGATCAACGACAAGCACATCGAAATCATTGTCAGCCAGATGATGCGCAAAGTCCGCATTACCGAGCCCGGCAGCAGTACTTTCCTGTACGGCGAAACCGTGGACCGAACTCGCTTCTTGGAGATCAACGCCCGCGTCGTCGCCGAAGGAGGACAACCCGCAGAGGCACAACCGATCCTGCTGGGAATCACCAAGGCGTCCCTCGAAACCGACAGCTTCATCTCGGCCGCATCCTTCCAGGACACCACTCGCGTACTGACCGAGTCGGCAACCCTCGGAAGGGTCGATACCCTACGCGGTTTCAAGGAAAACGTGATCATGGGGCAGCTGATTCCCGCCGGAACAGGATACGAGGAGTGCCGAGCGTTCAGCTTGGAAAAAACGGTCGCCGAACCCGCCGGCGAAGAGGAGGAAGTCGAGGAAGAAGCCGGACGCGAAACCGAGATAGAACACGCCCGCAGCGAAGAGGCGCGCAGAGTCTTGGACATCTAAGCGGGCGGCGCATTTCGATGCGCCGCAAGCTTTGCATATTAGCGCACACGTGCTATGGTACGCGCTTTATTCAAACAAGTATAGGATTCCATCATGCCGACAATCAATCAGCTGGTTCGCAAAGGACGACGCACCCGCCCCAAGAAAAACAAGAATCGGGCGTTGGTTTCCTGCCCGCAACGCCGCGGCGTTTGCCTGCAGGTGACCACCCGTACCCCCAAAAAACCGAATTCCGCCCTGCGCAAGGTCGCGCGAGTGCGCCTGACCAACGGACAGGAAGTCACCGCCTACGTTGGCGGCGAAGGGCACAACCTCCAGGAGCACAGCGTTGTGCTCGTGAGGGGCGGACGGGTGCGTGACCTGCCCGGTGTGCGATACCATCTTGTCCGCGGTTCCCTGGATTGCCTGGGGGTCGACCAACGTCGACGCGGACGGTCAAAGTACGGAGCAAAACGCCCTAAAGAGAGCTGATCTCTATTGCGGAAAACAACAACGGTGTCTGCCGAACGGCAAAAATTGCCGCATCGATCGCCGCGCCGCAGCGCATGACCGCAGAGTGAATACAATAAGCCAGCCTTCGGAGTACAAGGTGTTATGAGAAGACGACGAGCAGAACAACGCGAACTCACACCGGACATTCGCTATAACAGCGAATTAGTTGCCAGACTGATTAATACCGTCATGGAACGCGGCAAAAAAACCGTGGCGCAAAAAATCGTCTACGGCGCCATGGATGAATTGGGCGCCCGCAAACCAGATGCCGATCCGCTCGAGGTATTCCTGCAGGCACTGGAAAACGCCAAGCCGCGCGTCGAGGTCAAAAGTCGGCGCGTCGGCGGCGCAACCTACCAAGTGCCGGTGGAAATCACCGCCGAACGCCAAGTGGCACTGGCCATGCGTTGGATTTGCGGATATGCGCGCGGACGCAAAAGCATGGGCATGAGCAAGGCGCTTGGCGCGGAGCTGATGGATGCCTACGAGAATACTGGCAGTACGATAAAGAAGCGTGACGACACCCATCGGATGGCCGCGGCAAACAAGGCCTTTGCCCACTACCGCTGGTAGCAACGCCAACCGGAGATAATAACGAGCCGGGGTGCCGTCTATGTCAACTACGTAGGCACGCAATGGCAGCATCGACACGGCACCCCCAGCAGACGAAACAACCGGGCGCCGAGCGACAAACAGCGCTCAGCGATGTGCGCAATCTCGGGATTATGGCTCACATCGACGCGGGTAAAACCACGTTGACCGAGCGAATCCTGCTGTACACCGGCGTCAATTATCGCCCCGGCGAGGTACTCGAGGGCACGGCCACCATGGACTGGATGGTCCAGGAGCAGGAACGCGGCATCACCATTACCAGCGCCGCGACAACATGCTACTGGCAAAACCGGCGGATCAATATTATTGACACCCCCGGCCATGTGGATTTTACCGCCGAAGTCGAGCGGTGTTTGCGAGTGTTGGACGGAGCTGTCGCCGTGTTTTGCGGCGTCAGTGGCGTTCAGCCTCAGACTGAAACAGTCTGGCGACAAGCAACGAAGTACGCCATTCCGGTAATCGCCTTTGTGAACAAAATGGACCGGAACGGCGCGGATTTTTCCGCCGTGGTTCGGCAAATGCGCGACATGCTTGACACTCTGGCAGTGCCAGTGCAGTTGCCCATCGGCACCGGTGACGATTTCAAGGGCGTTATTGATGTCCTGGACCAGCGAGCCCTCCACTTCGAGGGACGCTGGGGACAAGACGTCCGGTGCGCGAAAGTACCAGAAGAATATCAAGCCAAAGCCACGGCTATGCGAGACCATGCGGTTGAGTGCATAGCCGAAGTGGATGACCGAGTGCTGGAAGAGTTTCTGGCCGACCGCGAAGTCGGCACGCCGCTTTTGGTCGATGCGCTGCGACAGGCAACACTGCGTTGCGACTTGGTTCCGGTTTTGTGCGGCAGCGCGCTGAAAAACGCTGGGGTGCAACCCCTGCTCGATGCGATAATTAGATATTTGCCGGCCCCCGATGACGTGGCCGCAGTCGAAGGACGATGTCCGCGCACGCAACAGCCCGCCAAACGGCGCGCGGATGACAAACAGCCGTTTTCGGCCTTGGCGTTTAAATCAATGGTAGCACCGTACGCGGGAAAACTCGTGTACATCCGCGTGTATTCCGGCGTGGCCGTTAGCGGGGCAAAGGTGCTCAACCCGAATACGGGTTCAACCTACCGACTCGGGCGGTTGCTGTTGGTTCACGCCAATCATACCGAACAGTGCGACCAGCTGAGCAGCGGCGATATAGGCGCGGTGGTCGGACTGCCGGACATAAAAACAGGCGACACCCTGTGCGATCCCGACGATCCGATCGCACTGGCGCCGTTGCAGTTCCCCGATCCGGTCGTGCAAATTGCCCTGGAGGCACGCTCGGCTTCGGCCAAAGACGATCTGCTGGTGGCCTTGGCCAGTTTGGCCGACGAGGATCCCACGTTTCGCTATAACGAGGATCCGGAGACAGGCCAAGTCGTGGTTGGCGGCATGGGCGAGCTGCACCTTGAAATTATTTTGGACCGGCTGCTCCGCGAATTCAAGCTCGATGTGCGAGCCGGGCGACCGCAGGTTGCCTATCGCGAATCCATCAGCCAAGAGGCGATGGCGGTCGGCACGTTTGATCGGCAGTGCGGAACTCGCGCCGCCTTTGCCCGCGTAAAGGTCCGCGTGCGACCCGCCGAAACGGGCGAAGCTTTTTCCGCGAAAAACCTCGCGCCGGCACCGGAAATCCCGGACATGTTCGCCGAAGCAGCCCTCAAAGGCGTGCTCGATTCCGCGAGAACTGGAATTATAGCGGGTTACCCGCTTATTGATTGCAACGCCGAAATTGTCGGCGGACAGTATCATATAACCGATAGCAACGAAACCGCCTTTCGCGCAGCCGGGTGCTTCGCGATGCAGGAAGCCGTGCGCAATGCGGCGCCGATCCTGCTCGAGCCGGTCATGGCGTTGGCGATAAACGTCCCCGAAGACGACGTGGGCACCGTGATTGGCGACGTCGCCAGTCGACGAGGTTGCGTGATCGGGGTGGACACAGAGAATGGACGCGCTACGGTACGTGCCCGCGTACCATTGGCTGAAATGTTCGGATATGCGAATACCCTGCGCTCGCTTACCCGCGGCCGGGGCGAGTTCACAGCAGAGCCCTCGCACTTCGAGCGAGTGCCCGAAGCTGTTCGCAAGCAGATAATGGCGTAACGCAAACGTTACCAGAAAGACAACGTGAGAAAAAAACATGGCACAGAATCAAGTCATTCGTATCCGGTTGCAGGCTTTTGACCACCGCGTACTGGACCGCTCTACCAGCGATATCGCCGAGACCGTCAAGCGCACCGGCGCAAGATTCACCGGCCCGATACCGCTGCCAACTCGCGTCGAGCGCTTCTCGGTGAACCGGTCGCCTCACGTCAACAAAAAGTCGATGGAGCAGTTCGAAATTCGCACACACAAGCGCGTATTGGATATCGTTAACCCCACCGCCAAAACCGTCGACGAGCTGAAAAAGCTCAATTTGCCGGCAGGCGTGGACATCAGCATCAAAATTTAAAGTGCAGCGCACGGCTGATTAAGGTGCATGGCGGAGCAAGCAATACCGCTCGGCATAGATCGGCCAAAGAACGGAGAAAGGTATCATGAAAGGGATTCTCGGAAAGAAACTCGGGATGACCCAGGTTTTCGATGAAGGCCGCCGCATCCCGGTGACCGTCATCGAGGCTGGCCCATGCACCGTGCTTGCCCAACGCACGCCCGACACTAACGGATATACCGCCCTGCAGCTGGGATTCGGCCAACGACGCCCAAAAAACGTCACTAAACCAGTACTTGGACAGCTCAAGGCCGCCGAACGCCAGGACTCGCCCCCGGAACGCATTCGCGAAATCCGCTGGGACGAATCCGCCGAGCAGCAAAACGTCGGCGACACCCTTGAAGTAAGCCAGTTTGAACAAGGCGATTACGTCGATGTCACGGGCATGACCAAGGGACGCGGCTTCCAGGGCGTCGTCAAACGTTACAGATTCGCGGGCCAGTCCGCAACTCACGGTTTCGATTGGACGCGCAAACCGGGTTCGATCGGCATGTGCGAAAAGCCTGCACGCGTATATCGCGGGCGGAAAATGCCGGGCCGCATGGGGCACACCCGCCGGACCGTCCAAAACCTCCAGGTGGTGGATGTCCGAAACGAAGACAACGTATTGCTTGTCAAAGGGTCCGTTCCTGGAGCGAACGGCGACTATTTGGTCATTCGCCAAGCGCTTAAAAAGTAGTTGAGGAGAACCGATTATGGAACGGACAGTTCCCGTCGTAGATAAAACCGGAAAGCAGGTGGGCACGTTTGAATTGCCCGCTGCCAGCTTGGAAGCCGAGCGCGGCGGCCAGGCTGTTCACGAAACCGTCGTGGCCCATCTGGCCGAGTGCCGCGCAGGCACTGCCAGCACCAAAACCCGCGCCGAGGTGCGTGGCGGCGGTGCCAAACCCTACCGCCAGAAAGGCACGGGCCGAGCGCGCGCCGGAACCATCCGCAGCCCGCTGTGGGGCGGAGGCGGCGTCGTCTTCGGACCCAAACCACGCAGTTACGCAAAAAAAGTCAACAGCAAAGTGCGCAAACTCGCGTTTCGCCGCATTCTGCATGACCGTGTGCAGGACGAGGAGCTGATTGCCGTTGATGCCCTCCAGTTCGATGCCCCGCGCACCAAGGATATGGTGGCGCTGCTGCACGCCGTCGGCGCCGGAGAAAACACGCTGGTTGTCGTCGAATCGGCAGACGAAAATCTGCTGCGCTCGATCCGCAATCTGCCCAACGCCGAAGTGATGACGCTGGAGGATCTCAATGCGTACGCAC
This sequence comes from Verrucomicrobiota bacterium, assembly GCA_048616755.1. Lineage (GTDB taxonomy): Bacteria > Verrucomicrobiota > Lentisphaeria > Oligosphaerales > CAZSBQ01 > CAZSBQ01. The sequence goes on along the minus strand of JBMCIU010000070.1, from coordinate 1,505 downwards.
TGATGCGCCGGCGCAAAGTTGTCTTCACACAGGCCGCACTGGAAGCATTCAGCACCCACATTGCCGCCACGAAACGAGCCGAGGTCGCCAACGATGAATAAAGACCCATACAAAATCATTCAGTCCCTGATGGTTACCGAAAAGGGTACCGAACTGGCTGAAATGGACAAGTACACCTTCAAGGTCACACCCGAGGCCAACAAAAAGCAGGTGGCAAACGCCGTCGAGGAAATCTTCGACGTAAGCGTAGCGTGTGTCAACACGATGAATTGCCGCGGCAAAAAACGCCGGGTGCGCTTCGGACACGAAGGACGGCGCCCCGATTGGAAAAAAGCCATTGTGACCCTCAGTGAGGGTGAAATTGATATTATCTGAATCAGCGAGGCGTAGCCATGGATAAGAAAACCTATGCACCCACCTCCCCGGCGCGCCGGCACATGAGCCGAAGCGATCGGAAGGATATATCCCGTCAGACGCCCGAAAAGGCGCTGACACGGGGAACATCCTCCACCGGGGGACGAAACAGCGCCGGACGAATTACAACGCGCGCACGCGGCGGCGGAGTCAAACGGCGGTTCCGACAAATCGACTTTAGGCGCGACAAGGATGGGGTTCCCGCCCGCGTCGCCCAGATCGAGTATGATCCCAATCGTAGCGCGCGAATCGCGCTGCTGAATTACGCGGACGGCGAAAAGCGCTATATCCTGGCGCCGGTGTCGTTGCGGGTCGGCCAGACTGTAATGAGCGGCGAGGGCGCCGAGTTTAAGCCCGGCAACTCCATGCGACTGGCGGACATTCCAGTGGGCATCAGCATTCACAACATCGAACTAACCCCCGGCAATGGGGCGTGCATGGTGCGCAGCGCCGGAGCGGTTGCCGTCCTGCGCTCCAAAGAGGGCGAGTACGCGCAAATCCGTTTGCCCAGCGGCGAAATCCGCATGGTGAACCTCAAGTGCCGCGCCACCATTGGTCAGATCGGCATGATCGACCATTCCTCGATTTCCCTGGGTAAAGCTGGAAAAAACCGCTATCTCGGACGCCGTCCGCAGAGCCGCGGAGTTGTCATGAATCCCCACGACCATCCGATGGGCGGCGGCGAAGGCCGCAGCAGCGGCGGCGGCCATCCGGTCTCCCCCTGGGGCCAGTTGGCCAAGGGATACCGTACCCGAAACAAGCGAAAGCATTCCTCCAAATTTATCGTTCAACGGAGAAAGAAGAAGTGAGCAGATCCATAAAAAAAGGCCCTTTTGTCGACGATCATCTGATGAAAAAGGTCGACAAAATGAACCAAAGCGGACGCAAGACTACCATCCAAACCTGGTCGCGACGGTCGATGATCTTGCCGGAGTTTGTCGGACACACCTTTTCGGTACACAACGGCAAAGCTTTTGTCAGCGTCTTCGTGACCGAAAACATGGTGGGGCACCGTCTCGGCGAATTCTCCTTCACCCGGACCTTCCGTGGCCACGGCGCCGTCAGCGGACGCTAATTGCGAACTCCGCAAC
>JBMCIU010000069.1:0-7709 GCA_048616755.1 Verrucomicrobiota bacterium | reverse complement strand
CCCATAAAAATTATCCGTGTTCATCCGTGTTCATCTGTGGTTAAACAAAATCAAGTGAACCACGGATGGACACGGATAAATACGGATTTCCGGAAACCGTGAACGGCTACTTTTGATTTTACCAAAAACCGTCAATAGGCAGGGATGCCATCGTGCAGTTCCAGGGCGCCGCCCTTTGCTTTCACGTGCCGCCCCTTTGGGGCAAAAATCCGGATTGATTGCGGGGGTCAGGCGGAGTTGGTCGGTTCAGTTCCTGGGGTGTTTGTATCGCCGGAGTTCCCCGCACGGGCTGGAAAGCCAGGGCCACTTTCATGCACTTGCAAATCGGACCTACTACTATGATAGTACGAGTAAACGGCGAGCAACGGAGACGACGGCGATGACGATCACGGAAACGGCAAGCGAGCGATTGACGAAGCTGCTGCCCGCGAAGGCGCGCGGGTTCCGCATCGAAGGCTGGGTTGGGACCTGCCGCGGCAGCACGCCGATTTTGAAGCCGGCATCCGAAGCGCTGGAGGACGAGGTGGAACTGACTCAAGGTCCGTTTGTTTTCTTTGCAAAACGCGCGCAAGTCGATATACTCCAAACGGCCACTTTGGACTATGAACCGGGCTTTCTTGGCAGAGGATTGCGAATGACCTGGCCGCACAGCGACAAGTGTGCTTGTCAAGGCGACTAAGGACGCGCGCATTTGCGAACTCCGCAATTGCGGCTGTTTTGCTCCCGAAAGAGCGAAAGCCGACCAAAAACCGACCAACGCAATTACGAATCAGGTGCCCGCATGGCAAAATCCGGAGCGAAGTCGAAAGGCAAGAGCTGGTTCAAGCGCCAGACCATCATGGAGCGCGTACTGCTGGCGCTGGTTCCGTGCCTTGTCGGCGCGATTTATTTTTTTGGTTGGCGCAGTTTTGTCATGCTTTTGTGGGTCATTGCAGTCGGTTGCCTGACCGAATATTTTATGGCGTCGAAGCGCGGGGATCCTCTGACCGGATCGTGTTTGGTAACCGGCGCGCTGCTCGCTCTATCGCTGCCGCCGACGACGCCGTTTTGGATGGCTGCGGTAGGAATCATTGTGGGAATTTTCTTTGGCAAGGAAGTGTTCGGCGGATTTGGACGCAACGTGTTCAACCCGGCCATTGTGGGGCGGGCGTTTATCTATGTGTGCTTCCCGGTAGAGTTAACGGGGCACTTCACGCCGGCCTACAGCGGTTTCCCGGGTGGTTTGGCGCACTGGGGGCCGATACGCATGTTCGAGGGAATGGACGCGCTAACGGCGGCCACTCCGATGTGGGCTCGACGGGATCATGGGGTTATGACCGAGCTGTCCGATCTGTTTTTTGGAACCATCGGCGGCACATTCAACGAGGGCACTCAAGTGTTGGCGGCCGGTTCGGTTGGAGAAGTTTCTTCGCTGCTGGTACTGCTTGGCGGGATTTACCTGCTGTGGACAAAAACGGCGAACTGGCGCCTGATTGCCGGCAGTTTGGGAGGAGCGGCCGCGACATGTCTGTTTTTCCGCTATGGACTGGGTGCCGAAGGGGTACCCCCGCTGCTCTGGACGCTGTTTTCCGGCGCCATGCTCTATGCCTGTTTCTTTATGGTGACCGATCCGGTCAGCGCCCCCAAGGAGCGACGCGCCCAGTGGATATACGCGGTTTTCATCGGCGCGATGATTGTATTTCTGCGCTGGAAGTCGGTGTTTAGCGGCGCGGTGGCGTTCGCCATCCTGCTGGGCAATACTGTGGGGCCAACGGTCGAATTGATAACCTCGTCCAAAAAAAGCAAGAAAAAAACCACGAGCAAAAACGCAACCGGCAAAGCGGCGGACAAATCCGCCGACACGGCCAAGGCGACAGGCTGAATGAAACAACGCATCAAAATCATCGTTTTCATGATGGCGCTGGCCGCCGTCTTCGGCGGCGCGGTGACCGCGCTGCAGATCGCCGCAAGAGAGACCATTCAGCGCAATCGCAACCTCCAGGAACAACGGCAGCTCATCCGCTTGTTCGACCTGGGCAATCCAGATGAACTCACGCCCAAGGAGTGCGCACGCTTGGTCGAGCAACAGATCGTCCGCGACAAAACCACGTTGACCGATCCCGAAACCGGCAACACCGTCGGCCTGATCGAAGCCTATTCCGACCCCGAACACACGAGCCTTAAAGCCTATGGGCTGCAGTTTCGCGGACTTGGATTCTGGGCGCCCATCGAGGGTATTCTGGCGATCAATCCCAAAGGCACGCGCACCCTCGGCCTGACCATCCTCGAACAGCAGGAAACCCCCGGCCTCGGCGGGCGCATCGAGGAGAAACAGTATCGTGGCCAGTTCGAAGTCAAGCTGGACATCACCGCGCCGGTCGACGACGCGCAATCGTACCTAACCATGGCTTCAGCGGAATTCGAGCCCGCTCCCGGCGACCGCAAATTCGCCGCGATCACCGGCGCCACCCAGACGTCGATAGCCATGGAACGAATTCTTAACAATGCCGTGGCCACATTCCGCAGAGCCGAGAACAATCCAACTATAGACCAATAACACCGGCCTACTCAGCCGCGAGAGAGCAGTAATGGCATTTACAAACACAATTGGCGGACAGGCTTTTTTGAAGAACCTGTGGGTCGAAAACCCCGTGTTCCGGCAGGTGCTGGGCATCTGTTCGACCCTGGCGGTAACCAACCTGCTGAAGAATACCGCGCTGATGTGCGCGGGGCTGATCTTCACGGTCTCGCTGTCGAATCTGACCGTGTCTCTGCTGCGCAAGCACACGCCCAAGCAGGTGCGCATGATGGTCCAGGTGCTGATCATCGCGGCCTACGTGATTGTTGTTGACATCATCCTGCGCGCCTACTTTCCGGAAGCGCACAAATTCATTGGTCCGTATGTGGGGCTGATCATCACGAACTGCATTATCATGGGGCGGTGCGAGGCGTTCGCCGCCCAGAATCCGCCGGGGGCTTCCTTCATGGACGGTCTTGGCGCGGGCCTCGGCTACAGCATTGTTCTGGTGCTAATTGCAATTGTTCGCGAGGGGCTGGGGTTCGGCACGCTGTTTGGCTTCGCCCTGCCCTTTCGCGACATCTGGTGGCACCAATGGACGATCATGGTAATGCCGCCGGGAGCGTTCTTTATGCTTGCGCTGGTCGCTTGGCTCGGCGTGAGCACCTCTCAGGCCAAATCAAAATCCGGGGCATGAATCTCCCGGTCCGCACTATTGGAGACAAGCAATGACCGACATTTTAGTCCTCGCCAATGCGGCCGCCGCCGTGCCGCAAGCTGAGTTTCCCATTCAGCTCATGGTTATTTTGATGGCCGCGGCCATCACCGACAACATTTTACTGACGCGCTTTTTGGGCATGTGTTCGTTTCTGGCGGTATCCAAGCAGATGAAAACCAGCGTTGGTCTCGGCATCGCCGTCGTATTTGTAACCACCTGCACCGCTGCGCTGAACCACTTGATCCACGCCTATATCACTGTGCCGTTGAAGATCGAATTTTTGGAATACATCATCTTCATCGTAGTCATCGCCTCCTTTGTTCAACTGGTGGAAATGATCATCGAGCGATTTGCCCCGCCGTTGTACTTTGCCCTGGGCATTTTTCTGCCTCTGATTACGGTAAACTGCGCCATTTTGGGGGTATCCCTGTTCATGCTCAACAAGCAGGGATACGGGCTGATCGAATCCACTGTCTTCGGGTTTGGCAGCGGCGTGGGTTGGATGCTGGCCATTGCCCTCATGGCGGGCATTCGCCAGCGCCTGCGCGAAAACAAGATTCCCGAGGGGCTGCGCGGTCCCGGAATCACTCTCATTATTACCGGCATCATCGCCTTGGCCTTCATCGGTTTCAGCGGCATGATTAAAATTTAATTCCGTTTTGCGCACTTCGCACAATTCACCGTCAATTCGCGTATCGTCATGAAGCATCCCGAGCAGACCATCATCGAACTGCTGAAGAAGCTGGTTGCCCTGCAGCCGGTTACCGCCAACGTGGAACAGGTCAATGCCGCGGTTGACTGTGTTCGCGACTTCCTGAACACCGCGGGGGTTTACACGCGGGTGTACGAGCTGCAGGGACGACGGATCCTGTACGCGGCAACCCGCGAAACCAGCGAAGTTGATTACCTGCTCAACACACATCTGGACGTGGTTCCCGCCGACGAGGGCATGTTCGAAGTTACCGAACGGGGCGATCTTCTGCTCGGACGCGGCACCGTTGACTGCCTGGGCAACTCCGCCTTGGTCGCTACGCTGCTGACCCACCTGAACGGGCGCGCCTCCGTCGGGGCCATCTTCTCCACCGACGAGGAAGCCGGCGGGACAACCACCGCCCACATGGCCACACAGAATATCCGCGCCCGCCGCCTAATTACGGTGCTCGACGACGGCGCGGGCTACGCCATCACCGTCGCCCAAAAAGGGGTGCTCAACCTCAGGCTTCGAGCGCGCGGCAGCGCCTGTCACGCGGCCGAACCGTGGGAGGGCGACAACGCGCTGGACCGACTGATCGACGGCTATGCCAAAATTCGCGCACTTTTTAATGAAGCCGGCGCCGACGACCCGTGGCACAATACCCTGGCCGCAACCACCTGCACTGCGGGCACCGTCGCGAACCGCGTACCCGACAATGCCGAGATGACCCTCAATATCCGCTACATCAAGTCGGACGAGCGCGACTCGATTATCGAGACACTCCGGCGGACTTCCGGACTCGAGATCGACGTCCTCATGCAGTGTCCTCCGGTCAACGTCGAGCCGAACACCCCCGTGATCGAACAACTGCGCGCCCACCTCGAACGGGAACTGAACACTTCCATCGCCCTGCGCCGCCTGAACGGCGCCACCGACGCCCGCCACTTTGCCGCCCATTCCGCCCCCGTCGCCATCCTCGGCCTGCCCGGACGCGCGCCGCACAGCAACGGCGAAGCGCTGCAAATCGCACCAATCGGACCCTATTTCGCCGCCCTTGCCTCCTTTTTTGAACCTTGATTCCAGGGAACGCTACCATGCCTCAGCCAAAGAGCGCTACGCCGCCTCTCCCGCAGCCAGAACTCGTCGCCGACATCGCCTGCCGGACCGGCGAAAACCCGCTCTGGCATCCCGACGAACAACGAATCTACTGGACTGACATTCCCAACGCCACGATTCACCGAATGACGCCCGGAGAATCAGTAGAATCCTTCGACGTGGGCGTCCCTACCGGCGGCTTCACAATCCAGGAAAACGGCGATTTGCTCCTGTTCATGGCGCGCGGCGCCGTTCGTTCCTGGCGCGACGGCGCCTTCACCGGCACCGTTTTGGACCACGTCCAGGGCGAAGAGGACAGCCGCTTCAACGACGTCATTGCGGATCCCGCGGGACGCGTGTTTTGCGGCACCATGACCAGCGATTCGCACGCCGGACGTCTGTATCGGCTCGATCCCGACGGCACCCTCACCTGCCTGATCGAAGGCATGGGTACCCCCAACGGCATGGGATTTTCCGGCGACCGACAACACTTTTTCCAACAAGACTCGCGAGCCTGCAATCTCTATCGATATGACTACAACGAAGCCACCGGAGAAATCGACAATCGAGAGATTCTCGTTCATGTGGACCACAAGACCGAAGGGCGGGGTCGCCCCGACGGCATGACCGTCGACAGTGACGATCGCATCTGGTCAGCGCGTTGGGAGGGCGGACGCGTCGTGCGCTATACCCTCGCGGGCGAGGAACTTGGTGAAATTCTCCTGCCGGCGCGCAACGTCTCCTGCATCACCTTCGGCGGCCCCGACCTGCGCACCGCCTACATAACCACGGCGGGCGGAGACAAGCGACCCGACCACGGCGAACTCGCAGGCAGCCTGTTCAAAATCCGCCTGCCCGTCCCCGGACGCCGCGAATTCCGTTCCCGCATAGTTTCCAAACTTCAATGAAGAGGATTGGCGAGAACGGCGACGAGAGCGGTTTGCGAGTGGGTATCCCAATCGTCCGCCATTCTCGTCGCCGCTGTCATTAACCGAAAATACAGGGAGAATCACCTGGAAAACTGAAATGAATTGCAGTGTAGGCGTAACCGGGTATACTTTTGGGGAATCATCCGTTGAAACCTTTTGACGGAACCCGCAAAACCATAAGGAAAGATTATCATGAAAACCTTGACCCCCGAACATGTGCAAACCATTCGCGACCAAATAAAAGCATTGCCCGATGACGCGTCGAACGACCAAATTGAAAAAACAGCCCATCGTTTGGAGTCAATCACCTACCAGCCGATGCTGATTGTCGAACCGCCGGATTTTCTCCGCATCACCAAGAAACGCCTGCTCGCATTCATCGACAACCTGGTCGCAAACCCCGGCGAAACGGAATTGACCGAGCAGCACCTCAACCTTCTCCTCCACCACTACCAGCTCCTGCAGCGCCTGCGCCGCGACGAACCGGAAGCCTGGAACGATATCTCCGAGTTGATGGAGGAAGACTGAAACCCGACACCCTCACCATTCGGAATTCAATCAAAGTCTCGCATAATCCGTTCAATGTTGACGGCGCGTCCGGTATCGGAGTTGACGCGCACCAGGGTGGCATTTAGGCGGATACCATGCTCGACCACAGAGAAGCGGGCGGGCATGCCGGTCGAGAAGCGATGCAGGACCGCCGAAGTTTTTCGCCCGAGCACGGAATCGCGCGCGCCGACCATGCCCACGTCGGTCTGATAGGCGGTTCCCTGCGGCAGTATCTCCTCGTCGGCCGTGGGCACATGCGTATGGGTGCCGAGGACGGCGGAAACGCGCCCGTCCAAATAGCGCCCCATGGCAATCGCTTCGCTGGTCGCTTCGGCGTGAAAATCAAACAGGATCACCTTGACCCCCTGTTCCGCGAACTCTGCAATGATGCGGTCGGCCGCTCGGAACGGACAATCCGAGGACATTGCCACAAAGGTGCGTCCAAGCAATTGGGCCACCCCCACGCGAGTACCGTCGGCGGCCTTGAAAACCGCATACCCCCTGCCCGGCTGGTCGGGACAGACATTGGCGGGGCGCAACACCTCCGGGCACAAGCGGATTTCATCGACGAATTCCTTCTGGTCCCAGACGTGGTCACCGGCAGTAATCACGTCCACGCGTCCTTCGAGCAGGGCGTTGACGCACTTGCGCGTCAACCCGCCGCCGCCCGCAACGTTTTCGCCGTTGGCCACCACGAGATCGCACGCAAACTCGCGCCGCAGCGCGGGAGCGAGATCAACCACCGCTCGCCGGCCGCCTTTGCCGACGACGTCGCCAATAAAAAGAATGTTCATAAAACCGCCACTAAGGGATAGAATGCAAAGTAGAGAGAAGTAGAATTGGGACTTCGCAGGCGCCGCTCTGGTCAATCGGCGCTAAAGTTGCCGATGTCGTCGGCGGTACCGTCATCGCCGTCCGCTCCGAACGACCACACGTCGTAGGATTCCGGATTCCTGTCGCCCGGTTGCTTGTAGCGGTACGGACTTCCAAACGGATCCATCCAATTGTTGTTACTCCCGCTAAAACGCAACTCGTCGAGATTGAGATAAGGGCTTCCTCCGTTTGAGGGATCAAAGAGTGGAAACCCTCTCGTTATTTCAGTGTCAGCCTGCGGCATATGTCCGTGGTCGCGCTTGTACTGCTGGGCGGCAATCTCGAATTTGGAAATTTCACTGCGTGCCTTGGCTTCGGCGGCCTTTCTCTGTGCGGCGCCTGCGCCGCCGATAA
>JBMCIU010000068.1:0-7796 GCA_048616755.1 Verrucomicrobiota bacterium | reverse complement strand
AAGATTCAACGGTACCCTTTTGGATCTCAAATGTTGAATTCTGAATCTTGAATTCCGAATTTTGAATTCAATACCACTTCAAGATTCAAGATTTAGCATTAACGGTACCACTGCCATTTTCCGGCAAAACGCTCTATTCCGGCATAAGGGATCAAGATCTCGGTCCTTGAAGTCAAGGGTTCGCGTCAAAAAGGGAGGGTTGGTTTGACGGACGATTTTTTGTGGCTGGCATGCCAAAGCGCGCGGATGTTTTTGGGGTGCTGATTCGCCCCTGCGGAGTTCGCATGAGATATCCCTGCTGGATGAGAAAGGGTTCGTAGACATCTTCGATGGTGGTGATGTCCTCGCCGATGGCGACGGCGAGGGTTTTGAGCCCGACGGGCCCCCCGCCAAAGGTGAGCAGGAGGGTCTCGAGGAGGCGGTTGTCCATTTCATCCAGACCGCAGTCGTCAATGTCGAGCATGCCGAGGGCGTCGGCGGCGACTGCTTTGTCGACGATGTCGGCGCGGCGGACCTGTGCGAAGTCGCGCACCCAGCGGAGGAGATTGTTGGCAATGCGGGGAGTGCCGCGGCTGCGAGTGGCGATTTCGGTGAGGCCGCCCTCGTCAAGCTGGGTGTCGAGGATGCCCGCGGAGCGGCTCAGAATGAGCTTGAGGGCTTCGGCGTCGTAGTAGTCGAGTCGGCAGGTGAGGCTGAAGCGGGAGCGAAGAGGGGCGGAGATGCGGCCTTGGCGGGTGGTTGCGCCAATGAGGGAGAAGCGGGGCAGGTTGAGGCGCACCGAGCGAGCGCCGGCGCCTTGGTCGAGCATAATGTCGATAACGAAATCCTCCATGGCGCTGTAGAGGTATTCCTCGATGGCCATGGGCAGTCGGTGCATTTCGTCGATGAACAGGATTTCGCCGGGTCCCAGGCTGGTGAGCAGTCCGGCGAGATCGCCGGGTTTTTCGATTACGGGGCCGCTGGTGCAGCGGACGGTCTTACCGCGGCTGTTGCCGATGATGTGCGCCAAGGTTGTTTTGCCGAGTCCGGGGGGGCCGCTGAGAAGGATGTGCCCGAGAGCTTCGTCGCGTTCCGTGGCGGCTTGGACAACGATTTGGAGGCGTTCCTTGACGCGTTCCTGTCCGGGAAATTCCTCGAAGGACGGCGGCCGCAGGGAGGCGTCGTTGGTGTCCTCTTTGGCGTTAAGTTCGGATGAGATGAATCGTTGCTGGTCCATGCGCGGTTCAGGAATTAAGGATTTGGAGAGCTTTTCGGATGATATTTTCGGCGGACTGTTCGGCGGCGGACTGTTGGTCGCAGACCTTTTGGACGGCTTTGCGGGCCATTTCGTGTTTGAATCCGAGTGTTTCGAGTGCTGCGATGGCGTCTTGCCCCTCGGTTGGCAAGGTTGGTTGTTGTTGTTGTGCGCCGGTTGCGGCGGCGGCTGGGGCGATGGCGTCGATGCGGTCGCGCAGTTCGATGCTGAGTCTTTCGGCGACGCGTTTGCCGACGCCGCTGATGCGGCAGAGGGCCTTGAGGTCCTGCGCGGCGACGGCCTGACAGAAGGAATTGACGGGCATGGCGCTGAGGACCTTGAGGGCGAGTTGGGGGCCGATTCCTGAAACTCCGAGCAGGAGCCGAAAGAGCTTGCGCTCTTCTGGTGTGGCAAATCCGTACAGCTGGATGGCGTCTTCGCGCACGGAGGTGTGGATGTGCAGGGTGGCGGGGTTGCCTTCGGGCGGCAGCCGGTCGTACGTGCTCATGGGGATGGTCACCGCGTACCCCACTCCCGCGCAGTCGACGACGACTTCGGTCAAATCCAATTCGGCCAGTTGTCCGTTGAGTCGGCTGATCACGGTTTTGGGTCTCCGGGGGTTGGAGTGGCGGGCGCATCCGGCAAACTCGGTGTCGACGGTTTGGGGCGCAGCTTGTCGAGGCGGTGGCGCAAACGCTGGATTTCCGGATGCTTGCCCAGCTCGCGATCCAGTTCGCTGTAGAGGCGAAGGATGCGTTTGTGGATGGCGGCGGCTTCCGGGTTTTCGCGAATGACGCGCGCACGCACAATGGCGAGTTCCGCCGCGGTTTGACGAATCTCCTCGCTTTGGTCGTTGGTTTCCTGGGCGCGGGTGATCGACGAACCGGCAAAAGCCAATAGCATGGTGGCGATGGCGATCGTCGCCAATCGGCGGGCAAATGGCTGAACGCGATCATGGACAGAGGAAACGAACATGAGTGTGTTCATGGTTCAGGGGTGTGTTTTGTGAGGACGAGCGGACCGGCGTCCGCCCCCCCGGCAACGGTGCTCCGAATGATTAGTAGGTTCGATGAAGAGCAACGACCACACCTTGGATAAAAACTTTTTCCAAGGGATAGAACTGGGACTCGAAATCCGGATTCGCCGGCCGCAGCTCAACTTGATCGCCGTCAAAATAAATGGATTTTACCGTGGTTTCGTTTTCCACGAGAGCCACGACAATATTGCCGATGCTCGGACTGTCAACCTGTTTTGCGATGACGACGTCGCCGTCGAGGATACCGAGGTCGCGCATGCTTTCACCAAAAACGCGCAGCCCAAACAGCTTCTGCCCGCCGGCGCCTTTGGGGAGCATTCTCGGATCAAATTGGATGGTGGATTCGACGTGTTCTTCGGCGAGCAGCGGCGCGCCGGCGCTGATTCGTCCCAAGATTGGGATGCTGAGGGTCAGGGACATGTGCTGGGGGCGGTCGGAACCTACAAGGGTAAGGCTGCGAGCTTTGGATGAGCGGGAAACGTATCCCTTGCGCTGGAGTGCGCGAACGTGGGCGAAGGCGGTGGCGGATTTTATGCCGAATCCATCGGCGATCTCATAGACGGTTGGCGCCATGCCCTCGCGGCGCTGAAACTCGTCGATGAAGTCTAGGATGTCTTGTTGCTTTTCGGTGAGTCCTCGCATGACGTTCTCCTAATTTGCTTGGTTCTCGAACAATGGTGGTCGAACAATTCGGCGACCGGATGCGAACACAAACGGCATCCATTGTATCCATGCTGGATATGAATAGTCTAATATCGGATAGCTGATATGCAAGCATAGCACAAAAAAAAGGTCCTGCAGCTGCCGGGCGTAACCGTGAACGGGGGGGGCCGGGGGCGGGTTCCCCTTAGCGCGAAGAGTCGACTCAGATTAAAATTGGCAGTTTGAGGGGGCTTGTGTTATTGTCGGCCAAACACACATCAAACATTCCGTGTGGCAGAGCCGTATGGGCGACAAAATTGCGGAATCCGCGCATGCGAAGCGACATGCGTCCAAAGCGTGGTACTGTACCGGTAGATAGCGCCACGCGTAGCGCGGTCGGGCCTGCAAAACCCGCTTTTGCCTGACGCATTCCATGTGGCAATGTAGGCCCGCACAAAAATTTCTTTGCATTTTGACCGCCGATGCATGAGCCCGACGGCGTTGTAAAAATACGAGATATTGCGAATATTTGTTTTGCATGACCCCATAGTTGAAATGCCCGACCGTGGTATGGAGGCGGATTTGCCATTGATACAGGGTTGGTTTCCTGAAGCTGGAGTTTAATCATGGATTATCCTGCGTATGAGCGTTTTGGTCAAGGCGAGGAGCAATTGCTCGCTTTGTTGGATGAGGACGAGGCGCCGGTGGTGGTGGCCGTAACGGTTCCGGATGCGCCATCCTGCCGAACTGCGTCGGAGGTGTTGCAACAGGATTCGAAGAAGATCGAGGGGCGCGCACGCATTGTTCATGTGGATGCGGAACAGTGTCCCGAACTTTTGCGCCAACACCAAGTGGGTACCGTTCCCGCCCTGCTGGCGCTGGAAAACGGCGGGCTGGTCGCGCAGCACGTGGGGATGCTCGAGCCCGGCGACGTGATCCACGTTCTGGGCTTGGATATCTGGCGCGAAGCCGAAACCGAATCCGCAGGAATTGACGAATTGCGATGAATCCGACTAGCATCCGGCGTCATTGACGGTATGGTTCAAGCCACTGCTAGCGCGGCTTGCAAAGCCTGCTTTAAGTATAACCCAAGTCGTTTAAAATACGATACTTGCGTTGGTTTATACCGCCGACGTTCAACCCAGGAATACAGCGACGATGTCCGCCGAATTTGTTCATTTGCACACACATACCGATTACAGCATGCTGGACGGCGCCTGCCGGGTTTCGGACCTGGCCGCACAGGCGGCGGAATGGGAGATGCCAGCGCTGGCCTGCACCGACCACGGCAATATGCGAGCGACTGTCGATTTCTATCAGACGGTCGCGGCCAAGGGCGTCAAGCCGATCATTGGCTGCGAATTCTACGTGGCGCCCGGTGATTCCACCGAGCGCATCGGCAGCGAAAAGCACGCCCAAGGGTTTCACTTGGTCCTGCTTGCCGAAAACAACATCGGCTACCAAAATCTGTGCAAGCTCAACGAACACGCCTGGCTGAAGGGATTCTACTACAAACCGCGCATCGACAAGCGCATCCTGGCCGAACACGCCGAGGGCGTCATCGGCATGACTGCATGCCTCGGCGGGGAAGTCCCCGCCTGTATCCTCGAAAACAACGTCAAGGGAGCACGCCAGGCGCTTGGAGAGTACATGGATATCTTCACGCGCGACAACTTCTACATTGAGCTGATGGACCACGGCCTCGAGGTCCAAGCCCCCGTCAACCGCAAACTGCTGGAATTCGCGCGCGAATTCGAAATTCCCTTGGTCGCCACCAACGATGCCCACTACCTGAAAAAGGAGCATCATCTCTCGCACGAGGTCCTGCTGTGCATCGGCACTCAGAACACCATGGACGACCCCAAGCGCTTCCGATTTGACTCCTCCGAGTTCTACTTCAAAAGCCCGGCGGAGATGGCCGAGCTGTTCAGCGACTACCCCGAAGCGCTGAAAAATACGGTCGCGGTCGCCGAACGCTGCAACGTCAGCTTTAAACTCGGCGACGAAATGGAAAATCACTACCCGGTTTATACCGAGACCGGTGGACAACCGCGGGACGAGTATCTGCGCGACTTGTGCCTGGACGCGGTCATCGAACGCTACGGTGAGGACGCGCGCGCCGAACCGCCAACACCCAAAGCTCAAGAAATCCTCGACCGTATCGACCACGAACTCGGCATTATCAAAAGCACCGGCTTCACCAGCTATTTTCTCGTGGTCTGGGATTTCCTCCGCTACGCTCGTGAACAGGGCATTCCGGTCGGCCCGGGACGGGGTAGCGGCGCAGGCAGCATCGTGGCTTATCTGCTGCACATTACCGATGTCGATCCGCTCGAGTACTCCCTGCTTTTCGAACGCTTTCTCAATCCCGACCGGGTTAGCCCGCCGGACTTCGACATCGACTTGTGCGAACGCCGCAGAGCCGAGGTCATCGAGTACGTCCGGCGCACATACGGCAGTGAAAGCGTTGCTCAAATCGGGACCTACGGAACGCTCAAAGCCAAAGCCGTCGTCAAGGATGTCGCCCGCGCTCTCGGACGGACCTTCGAGGAAAGCAACAGCCTGACCAAGCTGATTCCCGACGACCCGAAGATGACCCTGGCCAAGGCGCGCGAGCAGACGCCGGAACTGGAGGAGCGCATCCAAAACGAGGAGTGGGTTCGCGAGCTGTTCGGTCACGCCGAAGTGCTCGAGGGACTCAATCGCAACATGAGCATCCATGCCGCCGGCGTGATCATCGGCGATCAGCGCCTGAGCAACCTCGTGCCGCTCGGCCGCGGCTCTAACGAAGAGATAATTACCCAGCTCGCCGCAGGACCCTGCGAAAATCTCGGCCTGCTCAAAATGGACTTCCTCGGCCTGCGCACGCTGACAATTATTCAGGACGCCCTTGACAATATCGAGGAGGCGCGCGGCATCAAGATCCAGGCGAACGAGATTCCCTTGGACGACCAAAACACCTTCGATCTGCTCAACAAGGGAAACACTGTCGCCGTCTTCCAGCTCGAGTCCGGCGGCATGCGCGACCTCTGTCGCCGTTTCCGCATTACCTCGGTCAAGGACATCATCGCCCTCATCGCGCTGTACCGTCCCGGCCCCATGCAGTTTCTCGACGAGTTTATCTCCCGCAAAATCGGCGAGACACCCATCGAGTACGACGTGCCCGCGATGAAGCCGATCCTTGAAGAGACCTACGGCATCATGCTCTACCAGGAGCAGGTTATGCAGGTGGTCCAGACCGTCGCCGGGTTTTCCCTCGGACAAGCCGATATCCTGCGCCGCGCCATGGGCAAAAAGAAAATCAAGGTCATGGAGGAGCAGTACGACCGCTTTCTCAAAGGCTGCGCGGACAACGATATCGACGAGCCAACCGCGCGTGCCATCTGGGAAAAAGTTGCGAAGTTCGCGGAATACGGCTTCAACAAGTCCCACAGCGCCGCGTACGGCTTCCTTTCCTGCCAAACGGCGTACCTCAAGGCCAACTATCCCGTCGAATTCATGGCCGCCGTACTCTCCAGCGAGCTGGGTAACGCCGACAAGCTGCGCTTCCTGATCAAAGAGTGCCGCGACAGCCACATCGACATCCGCCCCCCCGACGTCAACACCTCCGGATTGCGCTTCTCAGTGGACGGCGACACCATCCGCTTCGGCCTGGCCGCCATCAAAGGCGTCGGTTCCGCCGCCGCGCAGGCCATCAAGGAGGCCCGCGCCGACGGCCCCTTCGAGGACCTGTTCGACTTTTGCGAGCGAGTCGCCGGCGGAAAAGTCAACAAGCGGGTTATGGAAGCGCTTTGTCGCTGCGGCGCGTTCGACTCGCTCGGATTGCGGCGTTCGCAGGTGTTTGACATGCTCGACGACGCCATATCCTGCGCGCAGCAGCGCGCCGCGGACCGCGCCGTTGGGCAGGCCTCTCTGTTCGATATCAGCGGATTCGACACCGACGGCGTGCTCAAACCCGCCCCACCCGATCTGCCCGAGTGGCCGGAACACCAAATGCTCGAGGACGAAAAACTTCTGCTGGGCTTCTATGTCACCGGCCACCCCCTCGGCGCTCACGCCGATACCTTGGAAACCTTCAGTTTGGACGCCATTGCCGACCTCGTGATCGACAAAGACGTCGACGGACGCGGCACGCGTTTGGGCGGACTTATTTCCGAGATGCAGATCAAGCGCACGAAAAAGGACAACCGGCCGTTCGCCATTCTGACGCTTGAGGGGCTGCACGCCTCCATGGAGTGTCTCGTTTTTCCCGATGCCTACGAGGAGCACGGCGCTCTGCTCGAAACCGGCAACTGCATATTCGTCGAAGGCGCCGTCCAGTTGCGCGACGATGACGAACGCCCGAAACTCGTCGCCAACACGGTCTACCCCATCGACGCCGTGCCGGAGCGTTTCACGCGCGAGCTGCACCTGCATCTCTACGAGGCTTCGGCCAAACCCGAATCCATCCGCAAGGCGCGCGATCTCATGAGCGAGTGCCCCGGCGATACACCCGTCGTGCTATGCCTGATCTGCGCAACCGGCAACATCGCCTTTGTCGAACCTGAATCACTGCGCGTGGCCAACTCGCCCCTGCTTCGACAAACCCTACAGGACCTGTTCGGCGAAGAAGCCGTCGTGCAAAAGGCCAACCGCGAACGCCCCGAGGCCAAACGCCGCCGAGGCCCGCCACGTTCCCAACAGGCCGCCTAATATCTACTACTCACCATTCACCATTCACCATTCAAAATTCATCATTCAAAATTCATCATTCAACATTCAGAATTCAGAATTCACCATTCAAAATTCACCATTCACCATTCGCGCTTCTGGGGCGTTGTGCCAGGCGTAGGTAGGCGTTTTCCAGCTGTTTGACCATTGTTTCGCTGTCGAATTGCTGTTGGA
>JBMCIU010000067.1:0-7868 GCA_048616755.1 Verrucomicrobiota bacterium | reverse complement strand
CCCCGAACCCAGAATTTTGAATTCTGAATTTTGAATTTTGAATTTTGAATTTTGATCCCGGAACCCGAACCCAGAATCTTGAATTTTGAATTTTGAATTTTGAATTTTGATCCCGGAACCTGAACCCCCGAACTCTGAACAGCCATGTCCACTTCTGTATCTTCCGTCACGTCCTGCCCAGGTAGTCGTTCACTTTCGCTTCCGGCGGCGGTCGACGATATTCGCGCGTTGCACATTGGCGACGCAGTTACTTTAACGGGGCGCATGTACACTGGGCGGGATGCAGTTCATCGTTATCTGACTTCGGGGGAGACGTTGGATTGCGATCTCCGCGGCGCCGTATTGTATCATTGCGGACCGGTAATGGTGCGGGAGGGGGACGGTTGGCGGGTGAGTGCGGCGGGGCCGACCACTTCCGCTCGGGAAGAACCCTATATGGGCGAACTGATTCGGCGCTATGGTCTGCGCGCGGTCATCGGCAAGGGGGGGATGGGCGAGTCCACGCTGGCGGCCATGCGGGATATCGGGTGCGTGTACCTGCATGCGGTGGGCGGGGCCGCGCAAGTTTTGGCGGCCAATATTGAAGAAGTCGAAGCCGTTTACGGGTACGACCTGTTTGGCCCTCCGGAGGCCGTTTGGCAGCTGCGCGTGCGGGAGTTTCCCGTTGTAGTCACCATGGACAGTCACGGGCGGAGTCTCCACGATATGGTGGCGAACACGTCTCGTCAACAACTTGAGCTGTTGCTTTGACCGTGGTTCGCGTGTTTTGTGGAAGAGGGAGGCGCTGCGGATTGAGCCGTGTGTTGGTGGCGGGCTCTTTGCCTTGATTCCGGACAACATTCACCTATACTATGCGAACAATCGCGCCACAGCAACCGGATGTATTTATGAAAATTATTGTTCAAGCCAACGAGGGGGAACGACGATACCGCCTCGAGTCCTTTCCATGCCGTCTCGGGCGCAGCAAATCCTGTGAGATTGTTGTCCCTGATTCTTCTATTTCGTCCCATCACGCTACTGTGAAACAGGGATCGGATGGCTGCCTGTATTTAGTGGACAACGACAGTACCAACGGTGTCTATCGCGGTACCGAACGCGTGCAGCGGGTCCCCCTCAGAGGGGAAACTGACCTGCTGCTTGGCAGTGTTCCGGTTCGCTTTCAGCCGGAGCAGGGCGAAGACAACAAGGCCGGAAAAACCCGGCAGGGCACAGTCGGGGACATCAGCGCCACGGACGAGCGCAAATGTTATTATCGGGACGACGGACGGGAGTTTGGGCCGGTGAGCGTTGCCGAACTGCGCAGCCGCATCGCGCGCGGCGATGTTCAGGAGAACGACCTGGTGTGGCTGGAGGGAAGCACCTCGTGGGTTAAGGCATCGAGAGTGCCCGGCCTTCTGCGCAACGAATCGGCCGACCAAAGCGCCAAACCACCCCCCGAAAAGAGCACTGCCGCCAAACCGCCGAACGCGTCCAAGCAGGCGGGCGCGCCGAAAGACGCTTCCGCAGCTGGAGGCGCCGATGCAAGCGCAGCCAAACCCGCCGGCGCGAGGTCAGCGGCGTCACCGCCCGCCCATCGTCCCGTGACGGCGGCGACGTCCTCGCGCGGCGAGATCACCTGTCCGCATTGCTGGCACTCGTTCAACGTCGAGGAGTTTTTGTATATTGCACGCCATCAGAGTTTGGTTGGGGACCCGGTGTTGGGGCCGGAGGCGCCGCAGCGGTTTTTGCCGTCAAAGTTTACGCCGGAGGGCAATGCGGTGGACAGCGCGGGGATGAGCTGTCCGGACATGGCGTGTCCGCGCTGCCATTTGCGAATTCCGCAGGGCGCCAGCGAGCAACCACCGCTGTTTCTGTCGATCGTCGGCGCGGCGGCCAGCGGCAAATCGTTTTTTCTCACCGCGATGATCTGGATGCTGCGCAACAAGCTGTCGCGCAACTTTGCCATTTCGTTCACCGATACCGACGCGATCAACAACCAGATGATCAACGAGTGCGAGGAACTGCTGTTTCTCAACTCCTCGCCCGACGACTTGGTGGCGTTGCGCAAAACCGAGCTGCAGGGCGAGTTGTACAACCAGGTGCTGCTGGACGAGATGCTGATCAACCTGCCCAAACCGTTCATGTTCACCATCACGCCCGCCGAACACCATCCGGACTACGACGAGGTCCGCCACAAGATGTTCCGCACCTTGGTGATGTACGACAACGCCGGCGAGCACTTCGAGCCGGGAATGGACTCGGTCGATAATCCGACGACCCGACATCTGCTGCATTCCGACACGTTGTTTTTCCTCTTTGATCCCACCCAGGATGTCCGCTTTCGCCAGCGCTTGGATGTCGAGGACCCGCAACTGTCCAAAGGCAGCCGAGTGCAGCGCCAGGAAATCCTGCTCACCGAGATGATCAACCGAATCAAAAAGTACTCCGGGTTGCGAGCGGGAAGCAAATCCGCCAAAACACTGATTCTGCTCATCGCCAAGGCCGATGTGTGGCTCGAACTGCTGAACTTCGATCTTCCGGATGAGCCCTGGCAGTGGGAGGACAAGTTCAACACCTGCGCCCTCGACGTTAATATGATCAAGAACGTGTCGTTCGCTACGCGCGCCCTGCTCGAAGAGGTTTGTCCGGAGATCGTGGCGACGGCCGAAACCTTTGCGGGCGACGTGCTGTATCTGCCGAACAGCGCGCTGGGACGCAGCCCCGAACTCAACCCGGACACAGGGATGCTCGGCATCCGCCCGCGCGACATGAAACCCATCTGGGTCACCGTCCCGCTGCTGTATTTCCTGTATGAGCGCGGTATGGTGCCCGCCTTGCCGAAGGCGCGCGTCAAGGAACAGATTCCCGAGGTGGTTCCCGTCGAATGCAAAACCTCGGGGGACGTTGTGTTCATCACAATGCCGGATCGCAAACAGCCGCTGCAGGTGCCAGTGTTCTACATGGGCGCTCGGCTGCGGGACCCGCAGACAGGGGTGTGGTTCGACATGCCGACGCGTCGAAACGCTCGCCGTACCGGGCCGCGCGCCGACGCCAACACCAGCGCAAAGGGTTAACCTGTGGCTGAAGAATTGTACTACACATCGGTCGAGCGGGGCTTGCGTCCCGGCACGCGCGGGTTTTCGACGGTCGCCTACACCCGCGGCATGTCGCCCGCGCTTATTCGTCTGCTCGAGTCCCTAAGCGCCTACAAGGGGACGTACGCCGTACACGATCCGCGCTCGGCGACCAATCCGGCGGCCTACTCCCACTACCGCTACACCCTGGTCGGCAAGACCGTCAGCATCCTTTCGCGCGTCGGCGATTCCGGCAAGGATCACACCAACCGCAGCAACAAACTCGCCCACCACGTCGTGCTTTCCCAGCGCGAACGCCCCCCCGGCGGACCCGCTTGGCTGGCCACCCGCGACGGATTTCTCGAAACCGTCTGGGACCGCCCCCCCCAAATTCTCGAAGAACCGCGGTGTGTGCCCGACGGCGACTACGAGGGCACCTTTGCGGCTACTTGGGAGGATGTTGCCGGGGATGCCGGTTGGGCGGGCGAGCTGGCCTACTCCTTCGTGCAGCGGCGTTTCGAGCCGGTATTCTTGGTTTTTGAGCCGGGCATGCCGATGCTGTCGCTGATTAGCGAAGCCATGGCTTTGCTTGAGCCGCGCTTGCGTTGGCTGACCACCTTCAACACCTATTTTACGGCCTTGCCCGCCGGGCTTACCTGCTCTTGGCGCTGCTGCGTGCCGGACGCCTACTGTCTGCGCGAGGCCAAGCGCATGCGACGCGCTCGGATCATTGATCTAACCAAGCCCGAGCCACTTGCCGAGGATAACCCGCTGGTCACTTGCGCACGCGAGGGAAACGCCCTGCCGGACGACATTTCCGGGATCAGCGGAGGCCAAACATTTGTCAAAATGCCCAACCGCAACCGTAAGTCTCTGCGCATGACCCCACGTCCGCGCGGAGCAGAGCAAGGAGACGCGGCCGATGATGCCTGAAGAACGGTTGGTAAGTCAGATTAGAGACTTTGTTCGCGCGGAGAATCCGGAGCCGACTCCGGAGGTCGAGGACTTGGCCGAGCAGTATGCCGAACTCTGCGAAGTCGTCAACGAGCGGCTGATCAAATGCGGCGATTTTCTGGACAAGGGAATGCGCTCCGAGGCGGTTCACGAGATGCAGGTGCCCCCGCCGCTGCTTGAACAGGTCGACGTGCTGAATTTTCGGGAAGTGACCAAGTGGCGCAATCTTTGCGAGGACATGGGCATGCGCGTGTTTACGCCGGTGCGCGTGGACATCGTTGACCGCCTTCGTTCGGAAGCCACCACCGAAGAGGCGCTCGCGCCGTTTTTGAACGAATACCGTCGGTTGGTGCATCACGGTTCGCGCGACGATCGTATCCGCATCCTTCGCCGAATCCGAGAGCACGATGCCGACAACCCCGTTTGGTTCGAGAACCTGGCGCCGCTTGAGGAAGCACAGCTCGAGGAGCTGATTCCCCAAGTGCGACAGGCGCTTGAAAACGAAGACCTGCCCGCCTTGGCGAAGTTGAGGGACGAGCTGGAACACCCGCAGCGCGCCTGCCCGGCACCCGAAGAACTGCTGCGGCAGGTCAACTCGGTGCTGCGCTCCAGCGAGCTGCGCGAAGCCCGCGCAAAAGCCGATGAGTTGACCGACGACATCGAGGAGGCATACGACAACAGAGACGAGGAAGGCCTGGAATCCTTGCTGGCCAAGTGGGACGAGGTGACTGCCGACAACGAGGTGCGCGTGGACGACACGCAGCGTCGACGAGTTGAAAACATTCGGGAATGGCTGCGCGGCGAACAAAAGAAACGCCGCGACGACCGGCAATTCCAGGAAATGTTGTCCGCCCTCGAATCGCAGGTTACCCGCGATCTTCCCGATCGCGACGAGGTCCGTCGCCTGTGGCGCGAAGTGATGAATTCCGACCGTCCTGTGCCCTCGGATGTGCGCGAACGAGTAATGGCCGCCATCTCGCGGGTGGACGAGGTCGAACGCTCTCGCCGGCGCCGGCGTGTCCTGCTAGGCAGCACAGCTTTCCTGCTCCTCCTCGCAGTCCTCGTGGGCGTGGGATTGCTCGTGCACAGCGTCCAAACCCGCAACCGCGCGATTCGTCAGGTTGCCACCCTAGTGGAAAACGAGGACTACCGCGAGGCACTGGATACCCTCGAACGCGTGAAAAGCAACAATCCCTCCATCTATGCTACGGTCGAAATGCAGCAGTTGCGCTCGCAAGCGCAAAACGCCCTGCAGCGGCGGGAACAACGCCGAGCGGCGTTTCAGACGGTTATGGAGAAGCTTGGCGCCATCCAAAAAGCCGAGGGCGCCGCCGCCGAAAACCGCGTTCGACGACTCGTGGAAGAGGCCGAGGAGCTGGCCGTCGAGGACTCTCAGAAGGCACGTCTGCAATCGTGGCTCGACAGTCGCGAGCTCGCCCAAATGCGGCAGAGCGAACAGCGAGAGGTCCGCTTCAGTCAAGCCCTTAAAAGCCTGAAAAATCGGCTCGAAACGAATCTGGACAAGGACTTCTCCAGCTTTGAGTCCGAACAGCAGGCCATCGACGATATGCGGCAACAACTCGAGCAAGTCCGAGACGATGCCGGACAAGTCGCCGAAAGCAGTCTCGAAAAACTCGATCCCATCGCCGAACAAATCGCCGACTGGCAGCAGGATCTGGACGCGCGCATCGAGAAACGCGAGGAAAGCATGGAGCAGAAAGAACGAACGCTGCGCGCCATCCGCAACGCACCGCCGGACCTGGAACTGTTCGTCACTCTCATGCGCGGCTTTGTCGAGGACTACCCCGAAGATCCCAACGCCCCGCGGATGAAACGCGTGCTCGAGGATGCCAACCTGTTTGAGGACATGCTGGCCATGGAGGATTTTTCGATTGCGGATATTCCGTTGACGGATGAGGAAAAGACCGCCACCGAACAGCGCCTTGAAGCCCTCCCGCAGGGCGAGCGCAGCATCTGGCACGAGGACCTCTCCGGAGCCCTGGCAGTCAGTGCGCGATTTCCCGAAGCGGAGCAAACGCTCAAAGACGTCGTTAAATTGCCCGGTCTCGACCTGAAGGTCTTTGAAATTCGCCGCCGCAACAGCCAAACCTGGCAAAAAGTGTACTACCCGGAAACGATCCTCGATCGTGACGGCGAACTTTACTGGGGGCGCGTGTACAGAACCTCCTCCGATGAGGCCAAACCCTGGCTGGAGCACCGCAAATTCAGCGCCGAGGACTACGAGGTGAGGATTTCCCGCCGCGACAAGGCCAACCGAGTTCCGCACGCGCAGTATGTCCGGGAGCTTGTCGAACAAATCAAAAATCGCGAAGAGCGGATCGACGTGTTTTTGGTCGAGGTCATGCAGACCGTAATCGAACACGACGACATGTCGGCCATCCCGAAGGCATGGCTGCTGGATATCTGCTCCGAAGCCCTGCAAAAATGCGCAGTTAAGCCGATCAAGGACTTGGAGCTAATTCGCGAGTTGCTCGGCGAAGTCCCGCGCGGAGATAATTGGTTCCATCGGGACCATCCAGATATCGCCGCTCTCCATGATCGACTCGAGCAGGCCTTGACAGAGTTTCCCGATATCCCGCCGATCCTTGATGCCGTCCGAAACGGGCATAAGCTGCTTGCCGCTACTCTCAGCAGGCAGCCGCGTTTTGCCGGACGCGTCAAAGTCGACGACCAGCGGCAGTTGACCCTGGATGTGCCCGCCGACATCCCCGAAGCTTGGATCATCCGTATCCATCCGGAAAATCGCGCGCGCGAAATCCGCATCGTGTCCGCTCCGACGGAGCAGGCGAGAGGTACTCTTCGTGTCGATCCGGATGCGAAGTCCGCACTCTATGAGGGACAACTCTTGTTCGCGCCGGACGACGGACGACGCACCGAAGCAATTCAGCGCAAACTCGATGCCTCCCAAGACGATCTTCGCAATCACCCCGCTTGGCCGCGGCGCTAATGCATATTAAAAGTGCCGGGTGCGGTTCCCGCCGCGCCCGGCCCCCGGCGTCGAGGGAGCCGCCGGGTACTTAGTACAGGCTGCGGTCCCCGCGCCATTTGCCGCCTCTGCGGCTGCTAAAAACTAACGATGTGAGGGTTATGAAGCGACGGAAAATCAACGACGTTTTGACAAGCTCCGACCGAGGAGTAGAGATTACGGTGGCCGGATGGGTGCGGACGCGAAGGGATTCCAAGGGCGGATTCTCGTTTTTGCAGATCAACGACGGCTCGTGTTTCGAGTGTCTGCAAATCGTGGCCGGCGAGGAGCTGGAGAACTACCGCGAAGAACTGTGCCGCCTGCATCCCGGCGCATCCGTGCGCGTGACTGGGACCCTGGTCGAATCCGCGGGCCGGGGGCAGGACGTGGAAGTCCAGGCGCGCGAGGTGAGGGTGCTGGGATTTTCCGATCCGGAGCAATATCCGCTGGGCAAGCAGAGAGTGTCCTTCGAACGGTTGCGGGAACTGGCGCACCTGCGACCTCGGACCAACGCTTTTGGCGCCGTGGCGCGCGTGCGAAACGCCCTGGCTCAGGCTACACACCGATTTTTTGACGAGCGAGGCTTTTTGTACGTCAATACCCCCATTGTTACCGGCAGCGACTGCGAGGGCGCCGGCGAAATGTTTCGCGTCACCACTCTGCCGCCGGGATACCAGGACAACAGGGCCAAAGCGGACGGAAAGGATCCCCTGCACGAAGATTTTTTCGGACGCCCCACCTATTTGACCGTCAGCGGCCAGTTGGAGGGGGAAGCCTATGCCTGCGCGCTCGGGGAAATCTACACCTTCGGTCCCACTTTTCGAGCGGAAAACTCCAACACGCGACGCCATCTCGCCGAATTTTGGATGATCGAG